>JAHEJE010000050.1 GCA_024639035.1 Alphaproteobacteria bacterium | reverse complement strand
GCCATGGTGCTTGGCTTTGCAGTTTGGTGGCCCGTCGGACTGGCCATCATCGGCTACATCCTTTGGGGTGGCAGCATTGACGACATCGTCAATGACGCCATTGCCAGCGTCAAGCGCATGGCCAGACCCGCCGCTGCCAGCAGCGGCAACGCCGCTTTTGACGCCTATCGCGAGGAAACTCTGCGCCGGCTGGAGGAAGAGCAGGCTGCTTTCGACGACTACGTCGAAAAACTTCGCCAGGCCCGCGACCGCGAAGAATTCGAGAAATTCATGGCCGAGCGCGCCTCAAAACCGGTCGACGTCTGATCGGAACCCGTTCCAGGTCCTGAAACCACAACGGGTCGGCTGTTGTCAGCCGGCCCTTTTTTGCGCTACGGCTTTGCCGGGCGCAAATGGGAGCTGACGAAATGGATCTGGGAATTTCCGGCCGCAAGGCCATCGTGTGTGCATCGAGCCGCGGCCTTGGCCGTGCCTGCGCTGAGGCTCTGGCCGCCGACGGCGTCGAACTGGTCATCAACGGGCTGGACAAGGACCGGCTGTCGCGGGTTGCAGACGAGATCGCCCGGACAAGCGGCGTGGCGGTGAGCCCGGTCGCCGCCGACGTCGGCACGCCGGACGGCCAGGCCGCCCTGCTCGAGGCCTGCCCGGCGCCGGATATCCTCGTCAACAACAACGCTGGCCCGCCCTTGAAGGATTTCCGACAACTCGACCGCCAGGCGATCCTCGACGGTGTTGTCCAGAACATGGTCACGCCGATCGAACTGATCCAGAAGGTCCTCGATCACATGATCGACCAGCGTTTTGGCCGCATCGTCAACATCACCTCGGCATCGGTCAAGATGCCGATCCTCGGGCTTGACCTGTCATCGGGCGCCCGTGCCGGCCTGACCGCTTTCATGGCCGGCCCGGCCCGCGACATCGCCAGCCACAACGTCACCGTGAACGGCATATTGCCCGGCATGTTCGACACCGACAGATTGCGCGGTTCGATCGCCAAGATGGCCGACCTGCGCAATATGTCCGAAGATGAGATGGCCGAGATCCGCAAGACCACGATACCGGCCGCCCGCTTCGGCACCCCGGGCGAATTCGGCCGCTTGTGCGCCTTCCTGTGTTCGGACCACGCCGGTTACATCACCGGCCAGAACTTCCTGATCGATGGCGGCCTGTTCAATTCAAGTGTCTGAAAATTGGCGGTTAGCGCACTCTATCGTTCGAGGAACTGCTGCGCCGACATGACGATGCGCCCGTCGATTTCGCCGATAACGTTGTCGTTCTTACCGGGATAGTCGAACGCCTTCAGGACAGTGCGGATGGCTTCAAGCCGGGCACGGCGTTGATCGTTGGAATCGATCACCGTCCACGGCGCATGCGGCGTATCGGTGTTGCGCAGCATGTCGGCAATGGCGACCGAGTAGTCGTGCCACCTGCCGATCGAGGCGTGATCCATCGGCGAAAGCTTCCAGCTCTTGAGCGGATTGGTCTTGCGCTCATAAAACCGCTTGAGTTGCTCGGGCCGTTCGATCGTCAGCCAGAACTTGAAAACATGCAGGCCCTCGCGCGCCAGCATGCCCTCGAACACCGGAGCTTCGAGGAAGAACGTCGCCACATCGTCCTCGCTGCAAAAGCCCATGACCCGCTCGACGCCGGCCCGGTTGTACCACGAACGGTCGAACATCACGATGTCACCGTCCGTCGGCATATGTGAAACGTAGCGCTGGAAGTACCACTGCCCGCGCTCCACGTCCGATGGCTTCGACAAGGCAACGACACGCGCATGGCGCGGGTTCATGTAGGCGGTGAAGCGCTTGATGGTTCCACCCTTGCCGGCGGCGTCGCGACCCTCGAACACCATGACGATCCGTTCGCCGCTCTCACGCACCCAGGTCTGAAGTTTGACCAACTCGACCTGCAAACGCTCGAGCTCGGCTTCGTACTTTGCCTTTTTCAGTTTCTTGGAGACGGCGTAATCGCCATTCGGAAAGCTCCGCGCGGCAACCTTTTCCGGCAGTTCGTCGGCGTCGAGCGTATACGCGCTTTCAGGAAGACTTTTCATCGCATGACACCTCCATAACTCCAGATTGCCCTATCGCGGCCGACCGGTCCAGTGCCGAAAAAACGAGGGGCCCGACCTTGCGGCCGGGCCCGCTGGAAGCCCCCCGACTTCCCCTCGAGAAAATCACCAGTTAATGGTCGCCGACACGTTCACGATGTTGACGTTGGTTTCAAACGTACCGAAAAGCGGTGACGGTGCGGTCAGCGCGACGCTCGCATCATCGACGAAGATATGGGTGTAGGAGCCATGCACTGTCAGCCAGTCGGCCATCATGTAGGACGCACCGCCCGACACCCAGATGCGATCATCGTCTGGCACCCGGACACCACGGGTCGAATCCGGCACCGGAGAGTCCTCGTAGGCCACACCGAGCCGCAACGTCAGGTAATCGTTGAAGGCATAGTCGGCACCAATGGAAAAGAAGAAACTGTCATCCCAGTTGAACGGCGTCGACGTTATCTGACCGGCCGCGCCATTGACATTAAGCGCCTTCAGCGAACTCCAATCCGCCCACTCGAACGAGGCGTGCAGGCCGATGGCCTCGGTCAGCTGATGCGATGCGCTCACGGTCACGGTGTGCGGCAGATCGAGCTTGGCCGTTGCGCCAACGCGACCGGTAAACGGTGAGGTGAATGTTCCGTCCAGCTTGTGCTTGACCACCGAACGGTAACCGACACCGATGTTGGTTCCTTCGGCCAGCTGAATGTTGATACCTGCGGTTGCACCGAAGGCCCAGTCATCGGCATGGATGCGGACATCCTCGCTCAGCGAGCCCGGCGTCAGCGAACTGGTCAACTTGCCGTGGATGTAACTGATCTGCGGGCCGGCGGCGATCGAGATCATGTCGTTGATCTTGTAACCGATCACCGGGTTGGCGATGATGTTCAGAACCTTGGAATGAATGCCGTGGGTCGTGCCGACATAACCCTTCTCTGCCTTCGTCTCCAGTCCGAAAGGAGAATTGAGCGCCAGCCCGAGAAAAATCCTGTCATTATACTGATAGGAATAATACGACGCCGGCACCACGGCCAGGTCGCCGAAATTACCATCGGAGATGTTGCCGCTGTCATTGAGGCCCGGCGTTGGTCCGGCAGGCGTGAAACCGGCATTCTTGATCCGTGAATCGCCGATGATCAGCGAAATGTTGGTTTCCGAATTCAATCCGCCGTGCTGGGTCACCGTTGCCGGATTGAAGAACATCGACGAAAGCCCCATGCTGCCCGCCGCCGCTCCGGCAAACGACATGCCCTGAAGTTCGGCCGACTGTTCGCGAATGGCAAAGCCGCCTGCGAAGGCCGCTTCGCCCGCAACCGCACAAAGCACCACTGCCGCCACGCCCGTTAGACAGGTTTTCTTCATGGATTTCATCGATCAACTTCCCCCTCAGTCTCCACCGACCCCGCATCGCGGTGAATCAGCTCAGGTCATTAACCGTAAGAAAGTTGTTGCATTCAAGTTGTTTGCCGGCCGTTTGGCCGCCAGTGGGGGTGTTTTTCGCCAGGCGTGGCAGCTACGCCACAGTTTCATTACATAAAGCGGACGCCGGCAGGGTACGCAGTTCACTGTTTCATCATCAGGTAAGTGAGGATGACGCCACACAACATTCCCATGAAAAACAACAGGATAGGGATAGTCGCAACATTGCCGTTCAGCAATTCAACCACGGATTCCACTGTCACGCCGCCTCGCCTCTCATGCCGGTAGAAGATGCTTTCAGACTGCCCGAGGATTCGACCACACCATACCATGACCGACGCCGCCAGCGCGACCCTGGGGCCAGGGCCCTGGCTATTCCTTGCCGGCCGTGACCAGATGGCACGCCACCTGGGTGTTGCCCGATGGCGTCAAAGCCGGCGCGGTTGTGCGACAGGGGTCGAAGACCTTCGGACAGCGCGGATTGAAGGCGCAGCCCACCGGCGGATCGATCGGCGACGGTAACTCGCCGCGCAGGATGATACGCTGATGCTTGCGACCGGGGTCCGGCACCGGCGTCGCCGACAACAGGGCTTGGGTATAAGGATGTTGCGGATCGGCGAACAGATCCTTGTTGGCCCCCTGCTCCACCGGCTTGCCGAGATACATCACCATCACCTCATCGGCGATGTGTTTGACCACCGACAGGTCGTGCGAGATGAACAGATAGGCCAGATCGAGCCGCTCCTGCAGCTCGGACAACAGGTTCAGCACCTGGGCCTGGATCGACACATCGAGCGCTGAAACCGGTTCGTCGAGCACCAGGATGTCCGGGTTCAGCATCAGCGCCCGGGCAATGGCAATACGCTGGCGCTGGCCGCCGGAGAACATGTGCGGATAGCGGTCGTAGTGTTCCGGGCGCAGACCGACGGAGGTCATCATCTCGCGCGCCTTTTCCTGACGCTCCGACTTGGACAGCGATGTGTTCATCTGCAGCGGCTCTTCCAGAGCCGACCCGATTTTCTGGCGCGGATTGAGCGAGCCATAGGGGTTCTGAAATACGATCTGCACTTTCGGTCTGAGGCTCTTGCGGACGCTCTCGCTGGCGTCGGCCAGTTCCTCGCCGGCGATCTGCAGCGAGCCCGCCGTCGGCTCTTCGATCATGGTCACAAGACGGGCCAGTGTCGACTTTCCGCACCCGGACTCCCCCACCACGGCAAGCGTCTTCCTGCGCTTGAGTTCAAAACTGGCGCCGTCCAGCGCCTTCAGCATCACCGGCTCGCCGAACATGCTCTGTCTGACCGGATAATGCTTCTTCAGATCACGGGCGATCAGCACGACATCGTTGCTCATTCCGCAGCCTCCTTGCCCGGATGACCCTGCGGCACACCGTTGCGCAAGGGGTAGAAGCATAACGCCGATGTCGTATCGCCCTTGGCCCGTTCCGGCGGCTCGGTGCGGCACCGGTTCGTGGCGAAGGTGCAGCGCGGTGCAAACAGGCAGCCATCGGGCCGGTCGAATTGACCGGGCACGACACCCGGGATCGACGGCAGCTGGCGCGAGTGCGCCCGTTCCGGCAGCGCTGCCAGCAATGCCGCCGTGTAAGGGTGCCGCGGATCGTCGAACAGCGACGCGACCGGCTGTTCCTCGACCTTCTGGCCGGCATATTGCACACTGACCCGTTGCGCCGTTTCCGCCACCACCCCCATGTCGTGGGTGATCAGGATCAGCGCCATGTCGGTTTCCTGCTGCAGCTTGAGCAACAACTCGAGGATCTGCGCCTGGATTGTCACGTCGAGCGCCGTGGTCGGTTCGTCGGCGACCAGCAGCTTCGGGTTGCAGGCAATCGCTATCGCGATCATCACCCGCTGGTTCATGCCGCCGGACAACTGGTGCGGAAACGACCCGATGCGCTTTTCCGGCGCCGGGATGCCGACCAGATCGAGCAATTCGATGGCCCGCGACCGGCGCGCCTCGCGCGACAGACCAAGATGGATCTTCATGGCCTCACCGAGCTGGAACCCGATAGTGAAGCAGGGATTGAGGCTAGACATTGGCTCCTGGAAGATCATCGAGATGTCCTTGCCGATAATCTTGCGCCGCCCGGCCGCCGACATGGTGAGCAGGTCCTTGCCGTCGAACTGCAGCCGGTCTGCGGTCACCGTCGCCGTCCACGGCAGCAGCCCCATCATCGCCAGCATGGCGACGGACTTGCCCGAACCGGACTCCCCGACGATCGCCAGCACGTCGCCGGCATCTGCCTGCAGCGACAGCCGGTCGACAGCCCGGAACTGCCCGCCGGCAGTGGCGAATTCAACGGTCAGATTTTCAATCTCAAGCAGTGCCATCACGACCTCTTCAGCTTGGGATCGAGCGCATCGCGCAAACCGTCCCCCATCAGGTTGATCGCCAGCACCGTCAGCAGGATCGCCAGGCCGGGGAACGTCACCACCCACCAGGCACGCAGGATGAACTCGCGGGCCTCGGCCAGCATGGTGCCCCACTCCGGCGTCGGCGGCTGGGCGCCCATGCCAAGGAAGCCGAGCGCTGCGGCATCGAGAATGGCCGATGAAAACGACAGCGCCGCCTGCACGATCAGCGGTGCCATGCAGTTCGGCAGGATGGTGAAGAACATCGCCCTGATCGGCCCGACGCCGGCAATCCGTGCCGCTGTCACATAGTCCTTGCCGCGCTCACCCATCACCGCCGCCCGCGTCAGCCGTACATAATGCGGTTGCTGCACCACCGCGATGGCGATCATCGCGTTGGTCAGGCTCGGGCCCAGGATCGCCACCAGCGCCAACGCCAGCAGCAGGCTCGGGAACGCCAGGATGATGTCCATGATCCGCATCACGATGGTATCGAAGGCACCGCCAACGAACCCTGACACAAGGCCGACGACAACACCCACCAGCAGTGACAGCGCCACGACAATAAGGCCGACGAACAACGAGAACCGGCTGCCATAGATCAGTCGCGAGGCCATATCGCGTCCGACCGCATCGGTGCCGAGGATGAAGCGCCAGTCGCCACCCTCCTGCCAAACCGGCGGCACCAGCAGCGCATCGCGGTACTGTTCGATCGGCCCGTGCGGCGCAATGACATCGGCCAGTACTGCCACCAGAATGACGGCAATGAAGAACCACATGCCGATCACCGCGCCTCGGTTCTCGCTGAAATAGTGCCAAAACTCGGCAAGAACCGCCTTGGTACCACCCGGACGGGTATCGGCTTGGTCGGTGCTGGACAAGGTCTCGTCGGTCATCGTTAGCCTCCCGTATGCCGGATGCGCGGATTGATCAGACCGTACATCAGATCGACGATCAGGTTGACGATCATCACGATTGCAGCGATCAGCAGCAGCCCGCCCTGCACCGACGGGTAGTCGCGGCGGAAGATCGAGTCGACCATCCATTTGCCGATCCCCGGCCACGAAAAGATCGTCTCGGTCAGGATGGCGCCGGCCAGCAGCACACCGACCTGAAGGCCGATGGTTGTGATCACCGGGATCAGCGCATTCCGCAACGCATGAACGCCGATCACCCGCACCGGCGCCAGTCCCTTGGCCTTGGCGGTGCGGACATAATCCTCGCTCAGCACCTCAAGCATCGCCGATCGCGTCTGCCGGGCAATCACCGCCAGCGGGATCGTCCCGAGCACGACGGTCGGCAGGATGAGATGTGACACCGCGGAGGTGAATGCGCCCTTCTGGCCCGACAACAGGCTATCGATCAGCATGAAGCCGGTGACCGGCGGAAAGAAGAACATCAGCGAAATGCGGCCCGACACCGGCGTCCATTTCAGGATCCCGGAAAAGAAGATGATCAGCAAAAGCCCCCACCAGAAGATCGGCATCGAATAACCGACCAGAGCGGTCCCCATGATCGAATGGTCATAGGTCGAGCCGCGCTTGACCGCTGCGAACATGCCGGCCGGAATGCCAAGCGCGACGGCAAAGATGATCGCGCACAGTGACAATTCGATGGTTGCGGGAAAGCGCGCCAGGAACTCGCTGAAAACCGGCTCCTTGGTAACCAGAGATTGGCCCAGATCGCCTTGAAAAATTGCAAAGAAGTAGTCGAGGAACTGCTCCCACAACGGCCTGTCGAAGCCGAACTGCTTGAGCAGCGCTTCATGACGCTCCGGCGTCAGGCCGCGTTCGCCGGCCATCAGCAGCACCGGATCGCCCGGCAGCAGCCGGATGAAGCCAAACGAGGCGATTGTCACACCGATGAATGTCGGTATGAGCAAGCCGATACGACGCAGCAGAAATGCAATCATGATCTGACCCAACCCCAATCAGAAGAATGAGAGGCGCCCGGACGGGTCCGAGCGCCTCGAACGCGCGTTATTCCTTGATGTCGACGCCATAGAAGTTGTGGCCACCGAACGGATCGATCTTGTAGCCTTCGACTTCCTTGCGCATCGCCTTGAACACCACCGAATGGGCAATCGTCGCCCACGGGGCTTCACGCTTGAACACGACCTGCGCCTCTTCGTAGAGCTTGGTGCGCTCGGCTGCATCCGACACGACCTTGGCCTTCTGGATCAGGTCCTCGAACTCCTTGTTGCACCACTGGGCCCGGTTCGCGCCGCCAACGCCATCGCAACCAAGCAAGACGGCCAGGAAGTTGTCCGGATCGCCATTGTCTCCGGTCCACCCGAGCAGCACGGCACCGTCGCGGTCTTCCGCCTTGGAGCGCTTGAGATACTCGCCCCACTCGTAAGAGACGATCTCGACCTTGACGCCGATCTTGTCGAAGTCGGACTGGATCAGCTCGGCCATGCGCCGGGCGTTCGGGTTGTACGGACGCTGCACCGGCATCGCCCAGATCTTCATCGAAAGATCTGTCACGCCGGCGTCGGCCAGCATCTTCTTGGCCGCTTCGGGATCGTACGGATCGTCCTCTATGGCGTCATTGTACGACCAGATGGTCGGCGGGATCGGGTTCTTGGCCGCTTTGCCGGCGCCCTGGAAAACCGCATCAAGAATGGCATTCTTGTTGATCGCCATGTTGAGCGCCTTGCGCACCGAAGCGTTGTCGAACGGCGCAACCTTGGTGTTGTACGCCATGTAACCGACGTTCAGGCCTTCCTGCTGCGGCAGCTTCAGGTCCGCATCGGACGCAATCGCTTCCAGATCGGCCGGGTTCGGGTACGGATTGAAGTGACACTCGCCGGCCTTCAGGCGCTGGTGGCGCACCGATGCATCGGTGGTGATGGCAAACACCAGATCATCGATCATCGCCCGGCCGGCCCAGTAATCGTCATGCGCCTTGTAACGGATGACGGCATCTTTCTGATAGGCGACGAACTTGAACGGGCCGGTGCCGACCGGCTTCTGGTTCAGGTCTTCCTTGCTGCCGCCCGCTTCCAGCTTGTCGGCATATTCCTTGGAAACAATAGAGGCAAAGTCCATGCCAAGATTGGCGATCATCGGCGCTTCCGGACGGTTCAGGACAAACTTGACCGTGTGATCATCGACCTTGACCACTTCCTTGAGCAGGTCGGGCATCGACATGCCGTCGAAATACTCCCAGGCCGCACCGGCGGTGTACTGGTTCCAGGGATGATCCTTCTTGAGCTGACGGTTGAACGAGAACACCACGTCGTCGGCGTTGAAATCGCGGGTCGGGGTGAAAAAGTCAGTGGTGTGGAACTTCACGCCCTTGCGCAGGTTGAAGGTGTACTCCAGCCCGTCGTCGGACACCGTCCAGCTTTCCGCCAGGCCGGGGGCGATCGTCGTCGTGCCGCGCTCGAACTCGACGAGCTTGTTGTAGATATGGCGCGAAGAGGCATCAAAGGTCGTGCCGGCGGTGTAAAGCGCGGCATCAAATCCCTCCGGCGAGCCTTCCGAACAATGCACCAGGGTCTTTGCACTGGCGCCGGTTGCCAGCATAGATGCGGCGAACAAGGCTCCGACAGAAGCTCCCAAAAGTGTCTTGGATAGTTTCATTTTCTGTTCCCTTTCAAGTTTAACAGAGTTACACAACTTTATGTTTTAGATTAATTTTTCAACTTGCTTTCTTGATGATCATGTCTTCCAGGCGGCCGGTTTTGTGGGTTGCGAACAGGTCAAGGCTGCCGGCCCAGATCAAACGCGCCTGTCGGCCTGTCGGATTGTGCCAGCGATGACGAATGCTGGACGGGAAATGAAGCGTGTCACCCGGCCCGAGATGGTGTTCGACACCGTCCAGAGACATCGAGATTTCGCCCTCCAGAACGTAGATGAACTCTTCGCCGTCGTGGATCAGGCTTTCAGCCTCATACCCGGCCGGCAGAATGACCTCGACCGCGTTGAACCGATGGTCCTCGAAACTGGCCGACAGCCGTGCGTAAGTGACGTCCAAGCCGGCAACGTGGAAGTCTTCACGCTCGCTGGCCCGCGTCACATTGCCGGCCCCGGCAGGTGCCCGCACCAGATCGTTTACGCTGAGCCCAAGGGCCTGCGTGATGTTGATGACACTCGAAAGCGACGGTGTGGCCTGATTTCTCTCAACTTGCGACAGAAAGCCGACAGACAGCGTCGTCCGCCCAGCCAACTCCTGCAAGGTCAGTTTCAGTTCCTTACGCCGCTCACGAATTTTTCGGCCTACAAGCATTATCCTCCCGGGCAGCGGCGATCGGCTATTGCTGCCGGCTCGACTGCCAGGATGACGTTATTCTTGAGTGCAAAATGAATCAATAGAGAAAATTTTACCTGCATTAAACACAGTGAAACATTCATTCCACACAGGCAAATTTTCACGTTTTTTGCTGAGGCCCACGATTTCACAGCGTGGCCCTGCCGCGTCACCTCGGATTTCCACACAGGCAGGAAGAATCTTCCGTCCCTCCCAGTCGTGCCGTTTATAACACCATCGGATGGCCCCGGCCCATCCGCAACAAAGAGGCATGCTTTGCAAATGACCAATGTCCTGATTGACGGCCTTGTGGCCAACATCGAGCCCTCACGCCGGTTTGCCGAGCTTGATGATGGTCGATGCTACAGCTACCAGGACGTGCTCGATGTTTCGGCACGGCTGGCAAACGTGCTGACCGAATTCGGCGTCGAGCCGGGCGACCGGGTTGCCGCCCAGGTGCCGAAATCTATCGAAGCGCTGATGCTGTACCTCGCAACGGTGCGCGCCGGCGCGGTGTTCCTGCCACTCAACACCGCTTACACGCCGACCGAGGTGGCATACTTCCTTGATGACGCCACACCGCGTCTGTTCCTGTGCGACCCGGCGCGGCGGCAGGCCTTTGACGGATTGGAAGCAGCCAGGGCGTTGAGGATTGAAACCTTCGGGGTCTGGCGCGACCACGAAACCAGCGCCGGATCATTGCTTGACGCCGGCCTCACCGCGCCCACCCACTACGAAAACGTTGCCCGCACCTGCGACGATCTCGCCGCCATCCTCTACACCTCGGGAACCACCGGCCGCTCCAAGGGCGCCATGCTGACCCACGGCAACCTGTTGTCGAACTCTCAGGTACTGGCCGAATACTGGCAGTTCACCGACGCGGACGTGCTGCTGCATGCCCTGCCGATCTTCCATACCCACGGCCTGTTCGTTGCCACCAACATCACCATGATCGCCGGCGGATCGATGATCTTCCTGCCCGGCTTCGATATCGACCAGGTGATAGCGAACCTTCCCCGCGCCACCGCCATGATGGGCGTTCCGACGTTCTATACCCGTCTGCTCGACGACGACCGCCTCACCCGCGATTTGGTCGCCCACATGCGCCTGTTCGTTTCCGGCAGCGCCCCGCTGCTCGCCGAAACCCATGCCGCGTTCGAAGCCCGCACCGGCCATTGCATCCTTGAGCGCTACGGCCTGACCGAGACCAACATGAACACCTCGAACCCTTACGACGGCGAACGCCGCGCCGGCACCGTCGGCCTGCCCCTGCCCCGGACCGAATTGCGCATCACCGACCAGGAAACCGCCGCGCCGCTGGCCGATGGTGAAACCGGCATGATCGAGGTTCGCGGGCCGAACGTCTTCAAGGGCTATTGGCAAATGCCGGAAAAGACCGCCGAAGACCTGCGCCCGGACGGCTTCTTCATCACCGGCGACCTCGGTTTCATCGATGGTGACGGCTATGTCCACATCGTCGGACGCTCCAAGGATCTGATCATTTCCGGTGGCTACAATATCTATCCCAAGGAACTTGAACTGGTCCTCGACGACCTGGACGGCGTGC
>JAHEJE010000328.1 GCA_024639035.1 Alphaproteobacteria bacterium | reverse complement strand
CGTCGACATTGCATGCACGGCAGGCTTTCGGCACGCGATCCCAGCACGAGGAAGCGGATACCGAAACCGACACCGTCGAAGCCGCTGATCCGGCATCGCCTGACGACACGCCGCAAACGAACGCCGAGGCGGACGCCCCATGCGCTCCATCGGATCCTGCTGCGCCTCAAGTCGTCGTTGTACGCGCCGGCATCCCATCGGCCGCCGAGGCACCTGCCGAAGCCGCAGCGGATATCCCGCCAAGCGATCATGAGCCTGCCGAAGTATCTGCCTCGCCGGAACACCCCGAAGAGCCGTCTGAGGCTGGCCCCGAAGCATCGGCCGACCAACAACCACCGGCCGAAACCAACGCTCAGGAAGCACCAGATGCCGAACAACCGGTTGGAAACGACGGCTCCGACGACGTCATGCAGGCGTTCAGCGACTTCGCTGACGCGGCCCCGGCTCCGGCCCTGGACCTCGCCCCGGAGGCCCCGCAACCCGAGTACATCCCCAATGCCGAGGACAAGGAACGCATCGTCATCATCCGCAAGAGCGCATCGGACAAGGCGGAAATTCCCTTTGCCGACTACCTCGGCCTGGGCGATAGCGGCGATCCCGCCGGCAACTCGCGCTAGTCAGTAATCCGAGGCGCCCGCCGCACACGTTGCATAGTTGCATAGTCGGCAGTAAGTGTTCTGCAGCCAACAACAGCTGCCGGACGCCAGTGCGACATGAAACGGCTCATATTCCACATCGGCCAGCCGAAGACAGGGTCGACCAGCCTGCAATATTTTCTGGCGGCCAACCGCCTTGCCCTGGCCCGGCGCGGCATCGCCTATCCCAGCCATCGCGGCAGTTCGCTTACGTGGCAGAACCAGCTCCGCCACCGGACCGCAGACCTGTTGCTGCGCTGTGGCGTCAGTTCAATACCGGCCGCCGTCGGCTGGGAGCGCAACCACTCGAACCTGGCCTATGAGATCGGTTACTCCCGCGACAGTAAAGAGCGGTTTTCGCCCCGCCGCCTGACCTTCGACACGTTGCAGGACTTCGTGCTCGACTGCACCGAGGACACCATCATCGTGTCGTCCGAAAGCCTGCTCTACTACAAGAGACTTCGAGACAGGATGATGCCCCTCGCCCAGGCGGTCACGCGCGCCGGCACCGACATCGAGATCGTCTGCTTCCTCAGGCCGCAGCACCGGTTGATCAATTCTTTCTACGCCCAGGTGACCAAGCGCCTGACCAACGCCCTGCCATTTGCAGCGTTCTGTGACCACTATCTCAGCAAACGCCATCGGCCGGCCGGCACCAAACTCAAGGATTGGTGCGAGCTTCCGCGCTCAACCGTCAAGGCTCTGCCGTTCACCCGCAACCGGCTGCAGCCGAACATTGAAACCGTATTCTTCCGCGCCCTCGATCTTGACCGGCGGGTGGATGATCTCTTGCGCACCTGCGCCCTGCAGAACGCCAACGAGAGCCCCGGTCCGATGACGATCGAGGCGTGCCGCCGGGCAGCCCTGGCGCTGACCACAGGCGGAACCCGGCTGCCGCGCGGCAAGCGCCGTGAACTGTCGAAGGCAATCATCGCGGCCGGCGAGCGCCAGGGCTGGAACGCGACCAAGTTCGACGGAATTGACCAGGACCGGCGCAAACGCATCCACGATGCCTACGCCGACGACAATGAAAAAGTCGCCAGGCACTTCTGGGGCGCATCGTGGCGCGACGTCTTTGCCGATGATTACGACGGCGCGTGCCTTCCCAACGAAATCGCCCGCGGACACAGCGACGAACCGACAAACCGGCTGATCGACGCCGCGGTTCGCGAATGCGCCGCAAGCGTCGGCATCACCCTACCGGCACTTTCGCACTGACGCTTCACCGATCACCGCTGCAACAGCTTGCGGTACAGATCGGCATCGACATTGCCGCCTGACACCACCACCACGACCGGGCCCCGGCCCTCCAGCCGACCCTCGAGCACCGCCGCGAGCGCCACGGCGCCCCCCGGTTCGGCGACCAGCTTGAGATGGCTGAACGCCGCCGCCATGGCATGGCCTGCCTCCGCATCGCTGACGACCAGCCCGCCGGCCAGCCGCTTGCAGGTGATCGCAAAAGTCAGTTCACCCGGCTCCGGCGACAACAGCGCATCGCAAATCGAACCGCTGAGCCGCTGATTGCTGACCCGTTGGCCCGACGCCAACGAGCGCGCATGATCATCGAAACCTTCCGGCTCGGCACTGTACACCTTGACCGGGCCGAGCCGCGCGCCAACCGCAACCGACACCCCGGCAATCAGGCCGCCACCACCCGCCGGCACGACGACGGCATCTGCCTGAACGCCCATCCGCTCCACATCCTCGGCGATCTCCAGGCCGACGGTCCCCTGACCGGCGATCACATCTGCATCGTCGAACGGCGGCACGATCACAGCGCCCCGCTTGCCGGCGATTTCCGCCGCAATCGCCGCCCGGTCGCCGCTCGCCCGGTCATATTCGATCACTTCGGCCCCGAGCCAGCGCGTGTTGGCCTTCTTCACCTCAGGCGTGTCGGCTGGCATCACGATCACCGCAGGGGCGCCGCGCAACGCCGCAGCGGCGGCAACTCCCTGGGCATGATTGCCCGACGAATAGGCAACGACGCCACGCGCCGCCGTTTCGTCATCAAGCTGGCTGATCCGGTTCCACGCACCGCGGAACTTGAATGATCCGGTCCGCTGCAGGCACTCGGGTTTGATCAGAACCCGCCTTCCCGCCATGTCATTGATACGGGCCGATTCCACCAGCGGCGTGCGCACCGCATATCCCTGAAGACGCTCCTGCGCGGCCACGATGTCGCCGATATCGACTGGTTCCCGTTGTGTTGCCATTCCCTCACTCTCCCCGCCCGGCTGGCCGGTCCAGAGTTACCCTTGAACTGGCGGATTGCAACCCCAATATCCTGTGTATCGAGCAAAGAACCGGAGGCACATCTCATGACTACTGTTGCACACCGCCAGAGCCGCTGGACACCGATTGGCATCGCAGCCATGGTGCTTGGCTTTGCAGTTTGGTGGCCCGTCGGACTGGCCATCATCGGCTACATCCTTTGGGGTGGCAGCATTGACGACATCGTCAATGACGCCATTGCCAGCGTCAAGCGCATGG
>JAHEJE010000327.1 GCA_024639035.1 Alphaproteobacteria bacterium | reverse complement strand
TCGTCCCATTCGGGCACGCCCCATTCGGTGTCGTGATAGTCGACGTAGACCGGTTCGAGGCCGCACCAGCCGCAGCGGGCGTGGGCATCTTCGTGCTCGATCAGCGAGTGTTTGAAAGCCATCAGCCTCAGTCTTCCTGCTGCCGGACAAGGGTGAACTTTGCCCAATCGGGTACTTCGAGTGTCACTTCAGAGCCGGCGGCGGTTATCGCCTCACCTGCAGCGATTGCATTTGCCGCCCGGTCGATCCGCAATAGCGCCAAAGCCTGGTGACCGGCTACTGACTTTATCTCGCCGATGCGGCGTCCAGCGGCAACGACCTCGGCGCCGGGGTCGAGACCGCCGGCGGCGGTGGCGATGACGAAACGGGTGCGGGCGGTGCCGCGGTGCTGCATGCGCGAGACGACCTCCTGGCCGACATAACAGCCCTTGGTGAAACTGATGCCGCCGAGTTGGTCCAAGTTTGCCTCATGGGGGAAAACCTCGCCGGAACCGATATCCCGCATGGTGTCGGCGATGCCGAGCGCGATGCGGTGTGCGGTGTAGTCATCAATGCCCGAGGTTGCTTCAAGCTGACCGCTGGCCCGATAACCCATGTCGGCGCAGCGCGGGTCGGCATAGGCAGGGACACCGCGCGGCGGCGGGCCGTCCCAAATGGCATAGACCTTCGCATCGGCATCCGGGGCGATGGTCACGTCGGCGCGCAGTTTGTAGATGGTCAGGCGCTGCACCAGGCCGGCGGTCTGCTCGCGGGCGCAATCGATGAGGTAGGCGGCGCCGGTGTTGAGGACGAAGAAATCGAACAGGATCTTGCCCTGCGGTGTCAACAAGGCGGTGTAGGCGGCCTCGCCCTCGGCCAGCGCGGCGATGTCGGCGGTGACGACATTGTGCAGGAAGGTGCCGGCATCGGGCCCGGCGACGGCGATGATGGCGCGATCTTCCAGAACTGCCACTTTTGCGTTCATGACGGGTTGGTCCTGCTTGCTCTCCACCCCAGATGTACGTAAGCCAGGAGCATGCTGCAAGGAGTGGGTTTGCAATGCCGGAAACTTTCGATCTGATTTTGAAGTGCGGGACCGTCGTCAACCAGGATGGCACGGGTGGACGCGACGTCGGGGTCAGGGATGGGCGCATTGCCGGGCTTGGCGATTTTGCCGCGGCCCAGGCCGGCGAGATCATCGATTGCACCGGGCTGCACATCCTGCCCGGCATCATCGACACCCAGGTGCATCTGCGCGAACCGGGCGGCGAGCACAAGGAAGACCTGGAGACCGGCGGGCGGGCGGCGGTGATGGGTGGTATCACCGGGGTGTTCGAGATGCCGAACACCAACCCGCTGACGATCAGCGCCGAGACCCATGCCGACAAGGTGGCGCGGGCCCGCAACCGGATGCAGTGCGACTTTGCCTTTTACATCGGCGGGACGCGCGACAACGCCGGCGAACTGGCCGAGCTGGAACGGCTCGAGGGCTGCGCCGGCGTGAAGGTGTTCATGGGCTCGTCGACCGGCTCGCTGCTGGTCGAGGACGACGGCGGGGTCGAGCGCATCCTGTCGGCGATTTCGCGGCGGGCGGCGTTTCATTCCGAGGACGAATACCGGCTCGAAGCGCGCAAGGGCGAGCAGGTGTCCGGCGATCCGGCGAGCCATCCGGTATGGCGCGACCCGGAGGCGGCGCGGCTGTGTACCGAACGGCTGATCGGCATTGCCCGCAAGACCGGCAAGCGCATCCATGTGCTGCACATTTCGACGGCCGAGGAATGGCCGCTTCTGGCGGCCAACAAGGACCTGGTGTCGGTCGAGGTGACGCCCAACCACCTGACGCTGGCGGCACCGGAGGCCTATCAGCGGCTGGGCACGCTGGTGCAGATGAACCCGCCGGTGCGCGGCATCCGGCACCGCGATGCGATCTGGCATGGCGTGACCTCGGGCGTGGCCGACATCATCGGATCCGACCATGCGCCGCACACGCTTGAGGAAAAGGCCAAGCCGTATCCGCAGTCGCCGTCGGGCATGCCGGGGGTGCAGACGCTGGTGCCGGTGATGCTGGACCACATCAACGCCGGGCGGCTGAGCCTGGAGCGGTTCGTCGACATGACCGGCCATGCCGCCAACCGGCTGTTCCAGACCGCGCGCAAGGGACGGATCGCGGTGGGCTATGACGCCGATTTCACCGTTGTCGACCTGAAGGCGAAACGGACGATCAGCAACGATTGGATCGAAAGCCGCTGCGGCTGGACGCCTTATGACGGCAAGGCGGTGACCGGCTGGCCGCGCGGCACGATCATCCGCGGCCGCCGGGTGATGTGGGACGACGAAATCACCGGACCGGCCGGCGGGCAGCCTATCGGGTTCAGCGAGACGGTTTGAGGGGGGGTGAGGGACTCTTTTTTTTCCGCTCGCGCCTCCGCGCGAGCGTGCGTTCGCGGGCTGGCGCAAAGCTAAGTCGCTTTGCTTGCCCTGCCACGCAGGGGGGGAGCTATGCGGTTGGGTTTGGGGGCGTGGGCGCTTGGTGTACCTGCCTTGCGAGGACACCTCCCCCCTGCGTGGCAGGAGCGCAAGCGACGTGAACGCACGGCCCGGCGGAGGCCGGGGCGGAAAACAATGAACCCTCCAGAACACAATCACTAGAGAACCAACCGGGCATGGCTTTGCAGCCCACTCCACCGGAGCCGGCTTGCAACGAGATCGGAGGAAACGGAATGCCTTGCGGGTGCCTGGCAACGTTGCCTGTCGGGATGCGGGAACGGGATTGCGGGGCGAACCGCAAAGCATTCCGTCACGGTTGGTTACAGAGGATGACCGCTCTTGCCGGACGTGCCTGCCGGACCCTGGCCTTGAACAGACCGGTCAGGGCCAACACACACACCGGCGTGCCGAAGGGCGCTTGGCGTTTCCGCCAAGGGTCGGACACCGTCCGCTGGAACCCGGGAGAAAGTCCACCGGCGCAAGGACACGAACAGGTCTTGTCTGAAAACCTCCGCGCACCATCGTCACCGCCTTTCTCCTGACCCGGTCCGTTCCGCAACGGACATGGGCGCTGGACTCCAGAACCGATCCTGCCACCACCGCCTTGAGTGGATTGTCGACGTCTCCGCTGGATGACCAGGGTGACAGGTGGATTTATATGTTCATATTTTGTTCGTTTTGTCAAGGGAAAAA
>JAHEJE010000326.1 GCA_024639035.1 Alphaproteobacteria bacterium | reverse complement strand
CTGCATGGCGCCGAGGGCGTACGCTCCGGCAACACCATCGAGCGCCTGTACCGCGATATTCGCGCGCTTCGCATATACGAGGGCGCCACCGAGGTGCAGAAGATCATCATTGCCCGTGAAACCATGAAACGATATGGAGGCTGAAATGCTCGGGCCAACCGCCCATGTCGACACCTTTGCCAGGGACAACCTGCCGCCGCCGGAGCAATGGCCGGATCTGGTGCTGAAGCGGCCTGAATACCGCTACCCGGATCATCTGAACGTCGCCGTCGAGCTGACCGACCGCATGGTCGCGACCGGCCATGGCGACCGCACGGCGCTGATCGGCAACGGCAGGCGCCGGACCTATAAGGAACTGACCGACTGGTCGAACCGGCTGGCCCATGCCCTGGTCGATGATTTCGGCCTGTTGCCCGGCCAGCGTGTCCTGATCCGCTCCGGCAACAACCCGGCGATGGTGGCCGCCTGGCTGGCGGTCACCAAGGCCGGTGGCGTTGCCGTTAACACAATGCCGCTGTTGCGGGCCACCGAACTGCACAAGATCGCCGACAAAGCCCGCATCGGCTTGGCGCTCTGCGACAGTCGCATGGCCGATGAACTGGAGACGTGCCTGGCGACCAACGCCCACCTTGAGCGCATCGTGTGCTTTGACGGCACCATGAACCACGATGCCGAACTGGACCGCGCCGCCCTCGGCAAGCCGGTTCGGTTCGATGCCGTGCGGACCGGGCGCGACGATGTTGCATTGCTCGGATTTACCTCCGGCACCACCGGTGAACCCAAGGCAACGATGCATTTTCATCGCGATCTTCTGATCATTGCCGATGGCTATGCCAGACAGGTTCTGGAGGTGACCCCGGACGATGTCTTCGTCGGATCGCCGCCGCTGGCTTTCACTTTCGGCCTCGGCGGTCTGGCGATCTTTCCCCTGCGCTTCGGGGCAACGGCCACCCTGCTGGAAGACGCCTCTCCGGCCAACATGATCGATATCATCGAGACTTACCGGGCGACCATCTGCTTTACCGCGCCGACCGCCTATCGCGCCATGATGGCGGCAATGGATGAAGGCGCCGACCTGTCGAGCCTGCGCCTGGCCGTATCAGCCGGCGAGACGCTGCCTGCGGCGGTCTATGCCGACTGGACGGCAAAGACCGGGACTCCCATTCTCGACGGTATCGGCACCACCGAACTGCTGCACATCTTCATCTCCAACCGGACCGGCGACAGCGCTCCGGGCGCCACCGGACGCCCGGTCCAGGGCTACCAGGCCCGCATTGTCGACGACGACATGGTCGACGTGCCGCCAGGAACGGTCGGCAAGCTTGCCGTGCGCGGTCCGACCGGCTGTCGCTATCTCGCCGACGACCGCCAGCAGGCTTATGTTCGCGACGGCTGGAACATCACCGGAGATGCCTTTGTGATGGACGAGGACGGCGTCTTCCACTTCGTCGCCCGGTCCGACGACATGATCATTTCCGCCGGTTACAACATCGCCGGCCCGGAAGTCGAGAATGCATTGTTGATGCATCCAGATGTCGCTGAATGCGCCGTGGTTGGCGCGTTGGATGAACAGCGCGGTCAGATCGTCAAGGCTTTCGTGGTCGCAGCCCCCGGCACGACCGCCGGCGATGGTCTGGCCGATGAACTCAAGCGCCACGTCAAGCAGACCATTGCCCCCTACAAGTATCCGCGAGAGATCGAATGGGTCGACGCCCTGCCCAAGACCCAGACCGGCAAACTGCAACGCTTCAAGCTGCGAGGCGACCAATGAACCGGACCTTCAACCCCCCCGGCTGGAAGCGTCCCAGCGGCTATTCCAACGCGGTGAGCGCCCAGGGCCGCCTGGTATTCATCGCCGGCCAGGTCGGCTGGAACGAGGATCAACAGTTTGAAACCGACGACTTCGCCGGCCAGGTTCGCCAGGCGCTGGGCAACGTGGTCGCGGCCCTCGCCGCCGCCGATGCCGAGCCGGCCCACATTGTGCGCATGACCTGGTATGTGACCGACAAGAAATGCTATCTTGCCAGCCTGGATGAAGTCGGCGCGGCCTATCGCGAGCTGATCGGCAGATGCTATCCGGCCATGGCGCTGGTTGAAGTGTCGGCCCTGCTGGAAGATCGCGCCCTCGTCGAAATCGAGGCAACCGCCGTCGTGCCAACTGCGTGAGGACTACAGAGCATGAGCTCCCCACTGACTTGCCTGGACCCCAGGTGAACAGGAACGGCAACAAGGTCCTGGCCATCGGCTCGGCCATGGTCGATATCATCACCATCATCGCCGACCACGACGTCGAGCGCGTGACCCTGTCCAACGCCACGACGTCGTTTCTTCTGGTCGAGCCGGGGCGCAAGATCGAGGCCGAAAGCATTACCATCCACGTCGGCGGCGGTGCGGTGAACGTCGCCGTATCGATCCGCCGCCAGGGCGGCGATGTCGAGGTGCTGGCCAAGTTGGGCACCGATATCAACGCCGACCGCATCAGGACCCATTTCGGACGCGAGGACCTGTCGCCGCACAAACTGCTGATCAGCGCCGAAGAGCCGACCGGTTCGTCGGTGATGATTGCCGCCCATGACCGCGATGCAGCGATATACACCCAGCGCGGCGCCAACACTGCACTGACACTCGAAGACATTGCCAGCTGCGACATGTCGCGCTACGGCCTGGTCTATGTCTCGCCGCTGTCGAAGGCTTCGGCCGAGTGCTTCCCGATTGCCGTAGACCGCGCCCGCCAGGCCGGCTGCTTCATTGTTGCAACGCCGGGGATCAGACAGATCACCATACGCGCCCCCGAGATCATCGATGCCCTGGGCAAGCTCGATCTCGTGGTCATGAACATGCGCGAGGTCGAGGCCCTGGTGCCGGCCCTGATGACCCATTGCGGCGAGTGCCCGATGCCGGTCGCCGGCGCCGGCGCCGACGACCGCACCGACGGCATGCCGGTGCGCCTGGCCCGTGGCCTGCGGCTGGCCGACGAGCGCATTCCGCTGCAATGGGTATTCGCCGCGCTGCTGTCGACCGGGCTGAAACGTGCGGCCCTGACCGATGGCGGCCAGGGCGCCTATTTCTGCGACGGTACGAAGATCCTTCATTGTCCGGTCCACGCCGTTGAAGTCATGGGCACGGCAGGTGCCGGGGATGCCTATTGTTCGACGCTGGC
>JAHEJE010000325.1 GCA_024639035.1 Alphaproteobacteria bacterium | reverse complement strand
GCTGAGTGCGTTAGACAGGCTTGAAAACCAGGCAGGTTTCCGGCACCTGTCTGCCTGCTCAGCGGGCAAATCCGCTGCGCAGAATGGTGTTAATTAATGGGTCCTGACCCTCGGGTCAGACACACTCTCGACAAGGCTCCCATGGGAAATCGAATTTACACGAAATGGTTTGGAACGGCGGCATTGTGCCTGATGGTGGCGGCCGGCGCGGCGGACCCGTCAACTCCGGCGCTGGCCCAGTCGCAGGGGCTGGTTGTCGTGGTCAACGACAATCCGATCACCAGCTACGATATCCGTCAGCGCGCCAAGATGAACAAGGTGCTCGGCATCGCCCGGGGCAACGCCAAATCGCAGCGCAAGCAGGCGCTGAAGGAACTGATCAACGACGTGATCACCACCTCGGAAGCAAAGCGCCTGAAACTGGAATTCAAGAAGGAACAGATCGACCGCACAATCGCCAGCATGGCCAAGGGGGCCGGGCTTACGACGGCATCGCTGAATGCCAAGCTGAAGAAGAACGGCGTCAGCGTGAAATCGTTTCGCAGCCAGGTCGAAGCCAAGATGGTGTTTCGCTACCTGATGCAGAAGAAATACAAAGTCAACGCGGATGTCAGCGATGCCGAGGTCGAGCGGCGCTACTCCAAGATCACATCGGACCCGCGGCTGAAGCCAATCCGCATCTTCCAGATCCGGGAAATCGATCTGCCGGTCGGGCAGGTCTCAGAGGCGATGAAGGCCCAGCTCGAATATGCCCGGGCGATCGAAGCCCAGCAGATCATGAAGCGCTATACCGGCTGCAATTCGGCGCGCAAGGCGGCCGACGGCATCTTCAACGTCAAGGTCGGTCCGATCGTGCAGGCGCCGGCCGACAAGTTGCCCGGCGATATGCGCAAGGTGCTGACCAAGGCCGGCACCAAACGGCTGATCGGACCGATGCGCGGGCCGTCCGGCATCCGGCTGATCGGCTATTGCGGGCAGAAAACCCTCAAGCCGCCGAAGCCGCCGAAAGAGGCGGTCAAGAACATGCTGCTGAACGAGAAGTTCGATAGCGCTTCGGAACGGGTCATGCGCGACCTGCGGCGCAAGGCGTTCATCGATTACAAGGATAAGAGCGTCGTCCTGACGCAATAGCGCGGTATCGGCTCGCAAAGCTGCAATGGGCCAGGATCACGACAGTCTGCCGCCGCTGCGCGAGGTGATCGCCCGCCACGGCCTTGCCGCGCGCAAGAGCCTCGGCCAGAATTTCCTGCTCGATTTGAACCTGACCCGGCGGATTGCCCGCGCCGCCGGGCCGCTTGACGGCTTCACCGTCGTCGAGGTCGGCCCGGGGCCCGGCGGCCTGACGCGGGCGCTGTTGGCCGAGGGCGCGGGAAAGGTCGTCGCCATCGAGCGCGACGAACGGGCACTGCCGGCGCTGGCGGAAATTGCCGAGCATTATCGCGGCCGTCTCGATGTCGTTCATGGCGATGCGCTGGCGGCGGACTGGGACGCGCTTGTCACCGGGCCGGCCAAGATCGTCGCCAACCTGCCCTACAACATCGCCACGCCCCTGCTGATCGGATGGCTGACGGCTGAGGCCTGGCCGCCGTGGTTTGCAAGCGCCACGCTGATGTTTCAAAAAGAGGTCGCCGAACGCATCGTGGCACCGCCGGGCAGCAAGACGTTCGGGCGCCTTTCGGTGATCTCGCAATGGCGCTGCACGGCGCAAAGGCTGTTCGACGTCGACCGACGGGCGTTCACGCCGCCGCCGAAGATCACATCGAGCGTGGTGCAGTTGACCCCGGCGGCCGCCGTTGCCGGCTGTCCGGTGGCAATGCTCGAAAAGGTGACCGCCGCCGCCTTCGGCCAACGCCGCAAGATGCTGCGATCGAGCCTGAAGTCACTGACCGACGACCCGATCGGCTTGCTGGCAGCTGCCGGCATCGACGAGACGCGCCGGGCCGAAGAGCTGTCGGTGGCCGATTTTTGCCGCCTGGCGGGGTTGTTGTCCAAGGCCGGCCGGCGCACTATGGCGGAGTGAAACCGAGATCGGAGGCACCATGCACTGCCAGGCCATGACCGAATACGCCCAACCGCTTGAGGCCCGCGATTGCGACCGGCCGACGCCACAGGGCAGCGAGGTGCTGATCCGCGTCAGTCATTGCGGCGTCTGCCATTCCGACGTGCACATCCACGACGGCTACTTCAATCTCGGCAACGACAAGAAGCTTGACGTCCGCGACGGCCGGACGCTGCCGTTCACGCTCGGCCACGAAATCGCCGGCACGGTGGCGGAAACCGGCCCTGAGGCCGCAGGCGTTTCGGTCGGTCAAAGCTACGCCGTCTATCCGTGGATCGGCTGCGGCGATTGCCGGCGCTGCCGGCGCGGCGACGAACATCTGTGCAAGGTGACCCACCATCTCGGCATCACTGTCGACGGCGGTTACGCAAGCCACGTCCTGGTGCCGCACCCGCGCTATCTGCTCGACATGACCGGCATCGACCCGGCGCTGGCCGGCAGCTACATGTGCTCCGGCGTCACCGCCTACGGCGCCCTCAACAAGGCCCTGCCCTACATGGACAACGGCCCGCTGATGATCGTCGGCCTCGGCGGCGTCGGCATGATGGCGCTGAAGCTGGCCCAGGTTCTAAGCGACGGCCCGGTCATCGCCGCCGACATCGATGCGGCCAAGCGTCAGGCCGGTCTGGCCGCCGGCGCGGCCCATGTCTTCGATCCGTCCGACCGCGATGCCCGCAAGGCCGTCTTCAAGACCACCGGCGCGGTCTCGGCGGCGATCGATTTTGCCGGCGCTGAAGGTTCGCTGCAGTTCGCCCAGTCGATTGTCGACAAGGCCGGTGCGGTCGTGGTGGCAGGGCTGCACGGCGGCCAGTTCACCCTGCCGATCCCGATGTTCCCGCTGCGCCAGCTGGCGATCATCGGCAGCTTCGTCGGATCGCTCAACGAGGCCCGCGACCTGCTCGATCTGGCGCGCAGCGGCAAGCTGGGTGCCATTCCGGTCGAGGAGCGCCCGCTCGATCAGGCCAACGCGGCGCTGGACGACCTGCGCGCCGGCCGCATCATCGGCCGCGTCGTGCTGCGGCCGTAGGATGGCCGATTGCTCCTTCCCCCAGAAAGGGGGAAGGTCGGGATGGGGGTTGATGGCGGTGCAGAACATTTCGATTTCGGCG
>JAHEJE010000324.1 GCA_024639035.1 Alphaproteobacteria bacterium | reverse complement strand
CTGCGCGAGGGTCTTCTGTTTTCCAAGGTCCCCAAGAAGAAGCGCCAGCGCGATCCATTGATGTCGGCCTGTTGGGATTTCGCCAGCCGCCATTCGCGCTCGCCGGCCCACGAGCTTGAGCTGTGCGATTGGACGGACCGGCTGTTCGGCGCGCCGTATTTCGGTGAGACCGAGCCTCAGGCCCGTTTGCGCTATGCCGCCTGCGTGCTGGCCGACATCGGTTGGCGCACGCCGCCGGACAACCGCGGCGACCGTTCGTTCAACATCA
This sequence comes from Alphaproteobacteria bacterium, assembly GCA_024639035.1. GTDB lineage: Bacteria > Pseudomonadota > Alphaproteobacteria > Rhizobiales > Aestuariivirgaceae > JAHEJE01. The sequence continues at coordinate 2,901 of JAHEJE010000324.1, read as the reverse complement.
TTTCGCAGGCCACATTCGTCGGCGTCGACCATCCATCCCGGGTGTTTCTCGCCATGTGCGTGTATTTTCGCTATCAGGGCGTCGGCGCCGAGGCCGGCGCGGAACTGGCCGAACTCCTCGAACCCGGCATGCTGGAGCGGGCCAGGATACTGGCTGCCTGCCTGCGGCTTGCCTACGTCCTGTCCGCAGCCATGCCCGGACTGCTGCCGCGCATCGGGCTTGAGTTGACGTCGGACAACGACGTCTTGCTTACCCTGCCGAAGGCGCTCAAGGATCTGCAGGGCGAGGCGGTGGACAGGCGCCATGCGCACCTGGCCGACCTGATGGCGTGTACCCCCAGGATCGAGATCAAATAGCGGTGGATCCTACTCGGCCGCCTTGAGCGGCACGGCCTCCTGGTCGACCGGGAAGATAGCCGCCGACCCGTTGCGCAGGCCGAGCGCCATCTTGCCGTCGCGGATGTCCAGCGCGGTGCGGCCGAAGACCTCAAAGCGCCACCCCTTCATCGCCCGCACGTCGTCGAACTGGCCCGATGCCAGCTTGTCGATCTCGGCGCTGTTGGCAATCAGCTTCGATGCGATGCCTTCGTTCTCGGACACGATCTTCAGCGCCAGCTTCAACACATCGGCAATCGCCGATGCCCCTTCAGGGGTCGGCCGGCGGTCGTCGGCGATGGCCGGCAGGTCGGCATGATCCATCGCCAACCCGTCCTTGATCGCTTTCAGCAATTCATCGCCGTACTGCGATCCGGCATAGCCCTTGGGCAGGGCGCGCAGCCGCTGCATGTCATCGCGCGACTTGGGCTGCTGTATCGCCAGTTCGGTGATCGCATCGTCCTTGATGATCCGGTTGCGCGGCACGTTTTTCGATTGCGCCTGTTTTTCGCGCCAGGCCGCCACCGCGACCATCACGCCCATCTGCGCCTTGCGCCGCGGGCGGAACTTGATCCGGCTCCAGGCATCTTGCGGATGGGTTTCGTAGGTCGATGACGAGGTCAGTACCGTCATTTCTTCTTTCAGCCACGGTTCGCGCCCCGAGGCGTCGAGCTTGGCCTTGAGCTTGCGATACACCGTGCGCAGGTGGGTGACATCGCTCAGCGCATAGGCCAGTTGCTTGTCGCTGAGCGGCCGCCGGCTCCAGTCGGTGAACCGCGACGACTTGTCGACCTGGGCGCCGGCCAGTTTGCGCACGATCGCCTCATAACCGATCTGGTCGCCGAAGCCGCACACCATGGCCGCAACCTGGCTGTCGAACAGCGGCGTCGGGATGACTTTCGCCAGATAGTGCATGATCTCGACATCCTGGCGCGCGGCGTGAAACACCTTCAGCACCGAGGTGTCGGCCATCAGCTTGAAGAAGGCGTCGAGCGCGATGCCCGGTTCCATGGGATCGATGATGGCTTCGGTTTCGGCGCCGGCAATCTGGATCAGGCAGAGCTGCGGCCAATAGGTCCGCTCGCGCATGAACTCGGTGTCGACGGTGACGAAAGTGTCCTTGGAAAGGGTCGCGCAAAGCTCTTCGAGAGCCGCGGTGGTCTTGACGATTTTCATACAATCTCCAGTTTTCGCACCCAGATGGCCTGAGTCTGGTTGGTAAATCAACCGGCAATTCCCGCGGGTCAGGGCCTTTTGCTCTTCGGCCGGGCAAGCCGGAACAGAGCCGGAGAGGTGCGCAGCAATGTCGTGAACCGGCCGTGGGAGGTTAGCGGACGCGAACGCACCCGCATCCGCCACAGCGTTATGACGATCAGCAGCATGTGGATGACGCTGGTGTAGGTAAAGAACGCCGACGTGCCGAGCCATTTCATCACCCAGGTGACGAGGAACGGCCCGCCGGCCGCACCGATCGAATAGAAGAACGTGATGCCTGCCGCCACCAGGACGTATTGCCCGGGACCGGCCCGGTCGTTGGCGTGGGCCGCCGACAGCGAATAGAGCGGCAGCGAAAACGCTCCGAAGGCGAAGATGCCGGCATTGAGCAGCACCGGCGTGTTGCCGGCGAAGTGCGACAGGAAGAACCCGGCCAGCGCCGCCCCGAGCGTTGCCGCGATGAACACCCAGCGCCGGTCGAGCCGGTCCGACATCCAGCCCAGCGGGTACTGCAGCACGGCCCCGCCAACGATGCCGGCGCTCATGAACAGCGCCACGCCGGAGGTATCCAACCCCGCGTCGGTGGCGAACAACGGACCGATGGTGCGAAACGCGCTGTTGGTCATGCCGATGGTGATGCAACCCAGGCAGGCCAGCGGCGAGATCGCCCACACCGCCTTGAGGTCGAACTTGAACTCCTCAGGCGGCTTGGGGTTCGACCGGTCGGCCAGCGACACCGGCACCAGTGACATCGAGATCATGATCGCGGTCACCGCGAAGATGGCGAACCCGCCGATGCCGAAGGCCGGCAGCATGAATTGCGATCCGGTAACGGCAGTGAGATCGATGACCCGGTAAATCGAAAGCAATCGGCCGCGGTCTTCATTGCGTGCCGAGGCGTTGAGCCAGCTTTCCACCGCCATCAGCAACCCGCAAAAGCTGAACCCCATGACGAATCGCAGCACGATCCAGGCCGCCGGGTCGATCATCAGCACCAGCAGCAGCGATGCGGCCGAGGCGATGGCGGCCAGCGAGGCGAATACGCGAATGTGGCCGACGGCTTTAAGCAGGCGTGGGCTGACGATGCACGACAGCAGGAAGCCGCCGAAATAGGCGGTACCCATCAGGCCGATGAAGGTGGCGTCGAAGCCCTCCTCGGCGGCGCGCAGCGTCGTCAGCGTGCCCTGAAGCCCGTTGCCGGCCAGCAGAATACCGGCAGCAACCAGCAGGGGCAGGAGAGGCCCGAGTTTGATCATGGGAGAAATTGCTCAAGAGTCGCGACGCTTGGCATTAGATAGTAGGACGGATGTCG
>JAHEJE010000323.1 GCA_024639035.1 Alphaproteobacteria bacterium | reverse complement strand
TGAAACTCGGCCTTGAAGCCCAGAAGAACGGCGGCAATCTCGATTTCAACGATGCGATTATTTCCATCGAGCTGGGTCAATCGAATATCGCCGCAATCGATGGCGCGACTACAGCACTCGATGGGCCGGACGACGACATCATCGACGCCGGCGCCGGCGACGACACGGTTTACGGCCAGGCCGGCAACGACCGGCTGTTCGGCGGCAGCGGCGATGATCGACTGTTCGGCGGCAGCGGTAATGATCAGATATTCGGCGGCGAAGGCAGGGACTTCATCGAGGGTAATTCGGGCGACGATGTAATCGCTGCAGGTGCAGACGATGATGTGGCCTCGGGTGGCAAGGGCAACGACACGGTCGACGGAGACGAAGGCAACGACACACTAAGTGGCGACACCGGTGACGATGTGATCAACGGCGGCGCGGGCGTCGACACCATCAAGGGGGGCGAGGACAACGACACCGTATCCGGCGGTGAAGACAACGACAGCGTGTCCGGCGGCAAGGGCGAGGACGCCGTGTCCGGTGATGACGGTGACGATACCATCAGCGGCGACACCGGTGACGATACGATCGACGGCGGCGCTGGAGACGATGCGATCAAGGGCGGCGAGGACAACGATGCGGTTTCAGGCGGCCCCGGCAACGATGATTTGTCGGGCGGCAAGGGCAGCGACGACCTCGATGGTGGCGAAGGCGATGATGTTGTGTTTGGCGACAGCGGCGACGATATTGTGCGCGGCGGCGCCGGCAACGACCTGGTAAAGGGCGGCGAGGGCAACGACCAGGTGTTCGGCGATGCCGGCGATGACACGGTTACCGGCGGTAAGGGCGACGACGTCGTCGACGGCGGCGACGGCAACGACCGGGTGTTCGGCGACAGCGGCGACGATGTGATCGTGGCCGGCGCCGGCAACGATCATTATGACGGCGGTTCGGAAGTCGATGTCATCGACTACTCGGCGGCAGCAGGCCCGGTGACCGTCGATCTCGAACAGCATTCAGCGAGCAGCGACCTGGGGACCGACGTCATCTGGAGTATCGAGAACGTCATCGGGTCATCGCAGGCCGATCAGTTGACCGGCGACAAACGGGACAACGCCCTGTCCGGCGGCGCTGGCGAAGATGTCCTGCGCGGCGGTCGCGGCAACGATGTCCTGGAAGGCGGCGACGGGGTGGATACATTCACCTGGGCCCTGAAGGATGTCATCGGCACCGGCGGCACCGATACCTTTGTCGATATCATTTCGGATTTCGACGGCGATGTTCTCGACCTGTCCGGGCTGGTGAGCCTGGGTGTGGGTCAGACCGCAGCGGATGTGGTGACCCTGAGCGAGACCGGCACCGACACGACGGTTTCGGTCTACAGCACGGTGCAGGCGGCCTGGCTGGATATCGCTGTTCTGGAAGATGTAACGGGGCTGGACGTGGCGGCCCTTGATGGCAACGGTCAAATCATAACGTAGAATTGCAGGAACGCTGTGGGCTCTGGCACCGGCGGGCCGGACCGCGGCTGCTACTTGGCCGGCTTGGCGGCACCCTGCTCGATTGCTTCAAGCATGTGCAGGACTTCGCGCAGCTCGGGGCTGAGCGGAGGGTTCTTGCCGGTGTCGCGCTCCACTGGCTGGGCGGCAGCGAAATCGGTCATCTTGCTGGTTACTCCGTACATGGCTTCGAACTCCTCGGGTCCTGTCTGACAGGATAGGCAAAACCTGCTAAGGAAACCCTAAGCCAATGATGTTGAACCTGATTGCAACAGCGTATTCATCGGTTGTTCAGAGGCCTGAAAGCGTGGCAAACTGGATTTGCCGGAGGCGGTGTAGGCGCCATTGACGGCGGCAATTGGACAGGGAGAAGTCGAAGCGGTGTTGCCTGAAGTGAAGGATTACGATGGCCTGAGACGGGCATTTCGCTGGCAAATTCCCGACCGGTTCAATATCGCTACAGCCGCCTGCGACCGCTGGGCCGAACAGGCTCCGGAGCGGGTGGCGATCAGGGTCGTTCAGGCAAACCGGCAAATCGAGGATGTCACCTTCGCCACCCTGCAACGGCTGGCCAACCGCATTGGCAATGTGTTGCGCGCCCGAGGCGTTGAACGCGGCGACCGGGTGGCGCTGTTGCTGCCGCAGTCGCCCTATACCGCGGCGGCCCATCTGGCTGCCTACAAGCTCGGGGCGGTCGCGGTTCCGCTTGCCATGCTGTTCGGGCCCGATGCCCTGAGCTACCGGCTCGGGAACTCCGGGGCAAAGGCTCTCGTCATGACCGCCGGCAGCAGCGAAAAGATCGCGGCCATCCGCGAAGACTGTCCCGAGCTTGCCTGCGTTCTGTCCCTGGACGGGGCCGAGGACGGTGTGCTCGGCCTTGAAGATGAGATGGCGCGGGCCAGCGATCAGCTGGAGACCGCCGATACCGGGCCGGACGACCCGGCAATGATGATCTACACCTCGGGCACGACCGGTCCGCCCAAGGGCGCCCTGCATGCCCACCGGGTGCTGCTCGGCCATATTCCCGGGGTCCAGTTCGCGCACGAGTTCTTCCCGCAGCCGGGAGACCTTGCGTGGACACCGTCGGACTGGGCGTGGGCCGGGGGACTGTTGAACGTCCTGATGCCGTCACTGTATTTCGGCGTGCCGGTGGTGGCCCATCGTGCCGAGAAGTTCGATCCCGAGCATGCCTGGGACCTGTTGTGCGACCTGGGCGTGCGGAATGCGTTCATCGCACCGACCGCTTTGAAAATGATGCGCCCGGCAACGCCGCCGGACCTCGGTGCGCGGCTCAAGCTGCGGACGATCTTTTCCGGCGGCGAGAGTGTCGGGCGGCAGCTCCAGGATTGGGCCATCGACAAGCTCGGCATGCCGATCAATGAGATCTACGGCCAGACCGAATGCAATCTGGTGGTGGAATCCTGTTCCGCCATCGGGGTGTGGAAGTTCGGTGCGCTCGGCAAGCCGACACCGGGCCACGAGGTGGCGGTGATCGACGGTGAGGGCAATGCGCTGCCGGCCGGGCAGCCGGGCACCATTGCGGTGAAACGCCCCGATCCGGTGATGTTCATCGAGTACTGGAGAAACCCGGATGCGACCCGGGCCAAGTTCATCGGCGACTGGCTGCTGACCGGCGACCAGGGCATCGTCGACGAAGAGGGGTATTTTTCGTTTTTCGGCCGCGATGACGA
>JAHEJE010000322.1 GCA_024639035.1 Alphaproteobacteria bacterium | reverse complement strand
ACACCTGCCATGCATCCGCTCCGTTCTTGCCAGCCAACCTCATCGGGGCAGACAACAGCATTCACCGCAATGTTGCAATGCGGCACCGCTTGGGGCCATATCGCGGCCAGCAACATTCATCGGGAAGAATCGCATGGCATCGGAATTGGAAAGCGTACTCGACACGCTCGAACTCGAACCACTCGAGCAAAACCTGTTTCGCGGCCGCTCACCCCAGGTCGGTTGGCAGCGCGTGTTCGGCGGCCAGGTCATCGGCCAGGCTCTGGTTGCTGCCATCCGCACTGTCGAAAGCGGCGTCCCGGCCCATTCGCTGCATGGCTATTTCCTGCGCCCCGGTGACCCGGCAATACCGATTGTCTATCAGGTCGAGCGCTACCGAGACGGCCGCAGCTACACCGCCCGCCGGGTGGTGGCCATCCAGCACGGCCGGCCGATCTTCACCATGGCCGCCTCGTTTCACGTCCCCGAAGAAGGCTTCGACCACCAGGCCCCTATGCCTGATGTGCCGCGCCCCGATGACCTGCCGGCCGAGAAGGATCTTTTGCTCAAGTTCGCCGACCGCATGCCGGAAAACATGAAGCGCTATTTCACCCGCGAGCGTCCGATCGAACTGCGTCCCACCGACCCGATGCACTACCTCGATCCCAAGAAGGACCGCCCGCCGGTGCAGAACGTCTGGATCAGGGCCACCGGCACCTTGCCCGACGACACGGCAATTCATCAGTGTGTCCTCGCCTATGCCTCCGACATGACGCTGCTCGACACCTCGCTGGTGCCGCACGGCATCAACCTGTTCAGCGCCGAAATGCTGATGGCAAGCCTCGATCACGCCCTGTGGTTCCATCGCCCGTTCCGCGCCGACGATTGGCTGCTCTATGCCCAGGACTCACCGTCCGCCAGTGGTGGGCGTGGCTTCACCCGCGGCAGCATTTTCACCAGCTGCGGCAAACTTGTGGCTTCGGTTGCCCAGGAAGGCGTGATCCGCAGAAAACGCCCGCAAAAGGCCTGATTGCCCCTGCAAATCCGGCAATCCTTAACGCCACATTAACCAAAGCCGGACGACACTGGTGCCCGACGAGTGAGGTCTGGCTCCGCGCACGCGGAACAGCTTGCACTGGCGATCCGGAACAACCGCGGCGGCACCCGGTCCGCGGCCTCGCAAGGGCACGAGCATAACATGGTTGACATCAACTCCGCTGACACCGACGATGGTGCCGTTCCGGCTGCCCTCAAGAGGTTTCTGCATAACCGGCTGCTCGAGGTCTGCGGTTTCGCCCTGCTGTCCGCCACCTTGATCGTCACCCTGACCCTCGCCACCTGGTCGATTGACGATCCTTCGCGCAATCACGCCATCGACAAGCAGCCGGACAATCTGCTGGGCATGTGGGGCGCCTATGTGTCCGATGAACTTGTTCAGTTCTTCGGCCTCGGTGTCATCGTTCTGCTCGCCATACCGACTGTCTGGGCGTTCTCGCTGATGGCCCATCGCCCGCTCTCGCGACCGGTGCGGCAGGGGTTCATGTGGCTCGCCGCCGCCTGGCTCGCATCGGCCGTGCTGTCGATGTTCTCCACGCCCGCGACATGGGTGCTGGCAGCCGGCCTTGGCGGCAGCGGCGGCGAGGTGCTCACCACCACGGCTATCGATTTGCTCAGCCTCGGCCTGAAGGCAGGCTTTGCCAGGTTCCTGGTGTTTTGCATCGTTTGCGCCGGGTTTGTCGCAACTTTCTGCCGGGCGCTCGGCATCATTCCTGCCGATTTCGTCATGTCTTCGCAACTGTTTGGCGAGCGGACCCAAAATGCCCTCGCCCAGGTATTCGGCATCGCCACACATCTGAAATTCCGCCTCTCCGCCCTTTGCCGACAATTGTCAGGTGCTGTGTTGACCGGCAGGGTGAAGGCCAGTCGAGCCGCCCAAGCCACACCGCAGACGGCCGGAAAGCCGCCGCTGTCCGGCCTTGCCGGCTGGCTTCGCTCGACATTTGCCCAAGCCCCGGTCAAGCCACAGCCCGCCCCGGTTTCCCGCACCCGCGTCGAGCCGGTGCTGAGCGCAAACGTCCCTTGCAAGCCAAATAATTTCGCCGAAGATGACGCACAAGCATCTGATTATGTTGAGGAGTCGCAGACGTCGACGCGCGTGACACCATCCGCCAAGCCGATCCGGCAGAGCAACCGCGCCCGCAAGGACAGCCAGCCAGCGTTCAAATTCACCCCCGGTGCGAAGTTCGAATTACCGCCAATCTCTCTGCTGAGTGAAGCCAAACGCTCAGCACGCCCCTCCGACCTCAGTGACGAGGCTCTTGAACAGAACGCCCGCATGCTCGAAGGCGTATTGGAAGACTTCAGTGTGCGCGGCGAGATCATCAACGTGCGCCCCGGCCCGGTCGTGACCCTCTACGAGCTGGAACCCGCTCCCGGCATCAAATCCTCCCGCGTCATCGGCCTCTCCGACGACATCGCCCGCTCGATGAGCGCCATCTCGGCGCGCGTCGCCGTGGTCCCGGGGCGCAACGTCATCGGCATAGAACTCCCCAACTCGACCCGAGAAACCGTTTTTCTGCGCGAGATGCTCGGCTCGCAAACCTATGAAAAGACGAAACAGCACCTGGCGCTGGCGCTCGGCAAGAATATCGGCGGAGAGCCGGTCTTTGCCGATCTTGCACGTATGCCCCATCTGCTGATCGCCGGCACCACCGGCTCGGGCAAATCGGTCGGCATCAACACCATGATCCTGTCGCTGATCTACAAACACCCACCCGAAGCCTGCAAGCTGATCATGATCGACCCCAAGATGCTCGAACTGTCGGTCTACGAGGGTATCCCGCACCTGCTCGCCCCGGTGGTCACCGATCCGCGCAAGGCTGTCGTCGCGCTCAAATGGGCGGTACGCGAGATGGAAGACCGCTACCGCAAGATGTCCAAGGTCGGCGTGCGCAATATCGACGGTTTCAACCAGCGCATTCGGCAAGCGATGAAGAAAGGCGAGGCCTTCACCCGCACGGTCCAGACCGGATACGACCCGGATACCGGTGAGCCGATCTTCGAGCAGGAGGAAATGGATCTGGCGCCGCTGCCCTACATCGTCGTGATCATCGACGAAATGGCCGACCTGATGATGGTCGCCGGCAAGGACATCGAGGGCGCCGTCCAGCGCCTTGCCCAGATGGCCCGCGCCGCCGGCA
>JAHEJE010000321.1 GCA_024639035.1 Alphaproteobacteria bacterium | reverse complement strand
GCAAGGAGAAGTACACACAATGAAGAAAATCATCATGAAGCCCCTTTTCATCCTGGCCCTGTGCATTTCGGCCCTGTCGATGACCACCAACGCCCTTGCTCAGGAATGGCCGATGGTGGCCGGCGACTTCTGGACCGTCACCGGCATCGAGGTCAAGGACGGCGGTGACCTGAAGTACGCCAACTGGCTGGCCGCCGAATGGAAGAAGAACGCCGAGTTCGCCATGTCCAAAGGCTGGCTCAAGGGTTACAAGCTCTTCGGTAATGTCCACAACCGAAAAGGCGAGCCCGACCTCTACCTGGTCCGGATTTTCGAGGACATGCCGTCCGGCCCCGAGGGCGAAGAACGCTACAAGGAATACATGGAATGGCAGTCTAAGACCGAGTCGCAGATGGAGGCCGAGAGCGGCAACCGCGCCGAGTATCGTGAGGTGATGAGCACCGTGCTGCTGCAGGAAATGATGTTCCGCGAGTAATCCGGGACCAAAGCGCCGCCGGAGGCTCAAGCCTCCATGGCGCGACGATCGGCAACGGCCGGGGGCTTTCCTCCGGCCGTTTTTCGTGGGGGCGCTCGGGGCCGGCGAGTGGGAGTTATGCTATCGTCTTCGGAGCCTCAACTCCACGGAGCCGCCATGCCTGTCCAACTTACCGTCAATGGCCAGCAACATACCGCCGACGTCGAACCCGATACCCCTCTGATGTGGGTCCTGCGCGACACGCTGGGCCTGACCGGAACCAAATTCGGCTGCGGCATCGCCCAGTGCGGCGCCTGCACCGTACACCTCGACGGCAAGCCCGTCCGGTCCTGCCGCACCCCGGTCTCGGCGGTGGGCGGCCGAGCCGTTACCACCATCGAGGGCCTGTCCGCTGACGGCCTGACCGCTGTGCAGCGGGCCTGGATCGAGGAGGACGTCGTACAGTGCGGCTATTGCCAGTCAGGCCAGGTAATGGCCGCCGCCGCGCTGCTGGCCGGCAATCCCAACCCCAGCGACGAGGACATCGACAAGGCAATGCGCCGCAATATCTGCCGCTGCGGCGTCTATCAACGAATCCGTAAGGCCGTTCATCGCGCGGCCGAACTCGCTGCCGCCGATCGCGCGGCGGGAGGTTCATAGCATGGCCATCAAGCGGCGTGAGTTTCTGAAGGGCGGCGCGGCCGCAGCCGGCGCCTTCACCCTGGGCTTCGTAATCCCCGGCAAAGCCCGGGCCGGTAGCGCCGACGCGGACGGGCTTTTCAAGCCGAATGCCTTTATCCGCATCACGGCGGACAACCAGGTCACCATCGTCCTGGGCAAGTCCGAAATGGGCCAGAACGTGTACACCAATCTCCCGCTGATCGTCGCCGAAGAACTCGACGCCGATTGGCAGGCGATCCGCGTCGAGCAGTCGAAGGTCGACCCGGCTTACAACTGGCCCGCCATGGGGATGATGGTGACCGGCGGTTCGACCAGCGTTCGCACTTCCTGGGAGGCGCTCCGGCGCGCCGGGGCGACAGCCCGCGCCATGCTGGTGGCTGCCGCCGCCGAAGCCTGGGGCGTGCCGGCGGACCGATTGGTGACCGAGGGGGCCAGCATCACCGACCCGGAGAGCGGCCGCCGCGCTACCTTCGGGGAGATGGCGGCAACGGCCGCGGAGCAGCCCGTGCCCGCCGACGTCGCGCTGAAATCCCCCGACCAGTTCCGACTGGTCGGGAAGGACCACAAGCGCCTCGACTCGGAGCTCAAGGTCACGGGGCAGGCCGCTTTCGGACTCGACGTCAGACCGCCCGGACTTCGTTACGCGGTCGTGGCCCGACCGCCGGTGTTTGGCGGCGTGGTCAAGTCATTCGATGCCAGCCGCGCCGAGGGCATGCCCGGCGTGGCGCGGGTCAAGCAGGTTCCTTCGGGCGTGGCGGTGATCGCCGACAGTACCTGGCGCGCCATCAAAGCCCGTGACGCCCTGGACATCGACTGGGACGAAGGCGGAAACGGGGACCTCGACACAGGGCAAATGCTCGAGCGCTATCGCGAACTGTCCGGCAAGCCGGGTTTCGTCATCCAGGAGCAAGGCGATTTCGACGCAGCCGCCGCGAATGCCAAGCAGGTCATTGATTCGACCTACGAAGTGCCGTTCCTGGCCCATGCCTGCATGGAGCCGCTCAATTGCACGGTGTTCGACCGGGGCGCCGGTGGCGTAGAAGGCGCCGAACTCTGGACCGGCACTCAGATGCAGACCGCCGATCGGGCCACGGCAGCCGGGATTCTCGGCTACGAACCCGAATCGGTCGAATTGCACACGCAATTCCTGGGGGGCGGCTTCGGCCGGCGCGCTGCCGCGTGGTCCGATTTCGTGGCCGAGGCGAGCCACGTGGCCAAGGGCGAACCCTGGCCCGTCAAGACCACCTGGACCCGCGAAGACGACACGCGCGGCGGCCAGTACCGGCCAATGACGCTGCACCGCAGCCGGCTGGCTCTGGATGCCAACGGCCGGCCTCTGGCCTGGCACAACCGGGTGGTCGGCCAGGCCATCGACGGGTTCAAGATGTTCGGCATGGAACCCGAGAACTTCGACGATTCCATGATCGAGGGCCTGAAGACCCAGCCCTACTCCGTACCCCTCGTCAATCTCGAGGCACACCTGACGGCTTCGCCGGTGACCACGCTGTGGTGGCGCTCGGTGGGCCACACCCATACCGCGTTCATGAAGGAATCCCTGTTCGACGAAGCGGCTTATGCCGCGGGGGTGGATCCGATGGAGTATCGGCTGGAATTGCTTGCCGGGCACCCGCGATTCGTGGCGCTGCTTGAGAAAGTGAAGCAGATGTCCGGCTGGGGCCGAGACCTGCCGCCGGGCAGCGGTCTCGGAGTGGCCATCGAGGAGTCTTTCGGCAGCATCGTGGCCGAAGTGGCCCAGGTCAGCGTCCAGGGCCGGAACATCTCGGTCGATAAGGTCTGGTGTGCCGCGGACGTCGGCTTCGCGGTCAATCCGCTGGGGGTCCGTGAGCAGATGGAGAGCGGTATCATTTTCGGCCTCAGCGCGGCGCTGTTCGGAGAAATCACCGTCAAGAAAGGCCGCGTCGAACAGGGCAATTTCGACGACTACCGCGTGGTGCGGGTCGACGAGGCCCCCGCGATCGAGGTCGAAATCATCAACAGCGGCGCCTCGCTGGGCGGCGCGGGCGAACCCGGCACGCCACCCATTTTCGCGG
>JAHEJE010000320.1 GCA_024639035.1 Alphaproteobacteria bacterium | reverse complement strand
GCACCAGGCCGGAACCGACGAGGCCCAGTCGCCGCCCTCGATCTTGCCGACGTTGAAGTTGATCGGGTGATCGAGCTCTTCGAAATACTTGCGCCCCGCCTTGCCGGCGTTCCAGCGCTCTTCCAGTTGGCGCAACGCCTGGATGAGCGGAAAACACGCCTCGATGGCGTTGGCGCCGGCGCCGGCCTCGCGCACATGGACCGGTGCCCCGCGCACATGCACCCGGAACCAGATGACGCCGACATTGGCCCGCACCAGCTTGTCGTCTTCCGGTTCGGGGATGATCGCCGCATCGGCCCGGTAGCCGCGCACCAGGCACGACAGGGCGCCGTTGCCGGTGCATTCCTCTTCGGTGACCGACTGGACATGCACCCGCGCTGCCGGCTGGTATCCGAGCGCGCGCAGCGCATCGAGCGCGGCGATGTTGGCCGCCAGCCCGGCCTTCATGTCGGCGCCGCCGCGGCCATACAGCCAGTCGCCCTCGATCGCCGGTTCGAACGGTGGCCGCGACCACATGTCGAGCGGCCCGACCGGCACGACATCGACATGGCCGTTGAGGATCAGCGACCTGCCGGTTTCCTCGCGCGGCCGGTGCGTGCCGACGACGTTGATGGCGTTGGAGTAGTCGACCTCGACCGGCGAGAAGCCGGGATGACTTTCGATTTCCGCCACATCGACCGCCCAGCGGTCCATGGCATATCCGCGTGACTTCAAAGCCTCGAAGATGAAATCCTGACAGGTGTGCTCCTGGCCGCGCAGGGAGGGAAACCGGATCAGGTCCTGGGTGAGCTTGACCTGTGCAGAGAAACCCTCATCAACCGCGTTCAGGATGGTCGTTACCAGCGTGTCGTCAAGCATCTCGCGTTCCACTCCAAAGCGGCAATAGACAACAAGGCAATTGTGGGGCAAGAGTGGGTGACGATCTATGCACTTTGTCCGTGTGCGTCGAATCGTACCAGACTGCGTATTGTGTTAACCTTACGGAAGAAACAGACCGGGTGCGTTCGCAGGAACTGGAGGACGTCATGAATATGTTTCGAAAGACAATCTTGGGCATAGCGTTGGGCTCGGCAATTGCTGTACCGGCCTGGGCCGGCCCGGCTGCAGAGGATGTTCCCACCGCTATGGATGCCTTTGCCGCCGCCTTCAACAGCGCCGACGGAGCAGGGGTCGCAAAGCTCTATTCCGAAGATGCCGCCCTGCTGCCGCCCGACGCAAAGCGCATTGACGGCCGCGCCGCTATACAAACTTTCTGGCAGGGCGCAATCGACGGTGGACTGAGCAACATTGCGTTCAAGTCGGTCGAAATAGAGGAAAATGGCAACCACGCCTACGAGGTTGGTGGCTTTTCGCTCGACGCACCGGGCGAGGGTGGGGCAACGACAACCGTCAACGGCAAGTACATCGTCGTGTGGAAGAAAAATGGCGATGGCACCTGGCAACTTCACAGAGACATCTGGAACGCCGGCGCTGCCAAATAGCAAATAGTTTGCAGCCTCGGGTTGTCATTCTGCTGTCATGATATTAGAGCAGGAGAAGGCAACTCGAGGAGCCCAATCATGGCACAGCAATCTCTCAACGTCCTCATCCTATGTACCGGAAATTCCGCCCGCTCGATCCTCGGCGAGGGCCTGATCAACGCGCTGGCAGCCAAGTCCGGCAAGCGGGTGCGCGGCTTCTCCGCCGGTTCGCAGCCAAAGGGCCAGGTGCATCCGGTGGCGCTTCAGGTGCTGAAGGAAAACGGCATCACCGTCGACGACGCCCGTTCCAAGAGCTGGGATGTGTTTGCCGGTGCCGCCGCGCCGCAGATGGATGTGGTGATCACCGTATGCGCATCGGCGGCCGGCGAGACCTGTCCGATCTGGCCGGGCGCACCGGTCACCGTGCATTGGGGACTGCCCGACCCGGCCGCGGCGACCGGAAGTGCCGAAGACATCCACGCCGCCTTCCAGACAGCCTACGACAGCCTGCATGAGCGGATTTCCCGGTTGCTGGAGATCGTTGGGCAGGATATGGAACCGGCACAATTGCAGGCGCGCTTGCAGGGCATTCACCAGACCGCCGGTTGAACCGGCCCAAGGGCGATAGGGGTTGGGGATGACATTTTCACCTTCGCGCGAACTCGCCGCCGAGGCGGTCGGCACGGCAGCGCTGGTCTGCACCGTCGTCGGCTCCGGCATCATGGCCGACATGCTGACCGAGGACGTGGCCCTGGCGCTGCTCGGCAACACCATTCCGACCGGCGCCATACTGGTCGTTCTGATCACCATCTTCGGCCCCGTGTCGGGCGCACACTTCAACCCGGCAGTCTCGTTCGCCTTTGCCCTGCGCGGTGATCTCGCCTGGGCCAAGGCGGCCCGCTTCATCGTGGCGCAGATCCTTGGCGGCATCGCCGGCACCATCATCGCCCACGGCATGTTCGACCTGTCGCTGTTGCAGGCCTCGGCCACGGCGCGCACCGGCGGCCCGCAATGGTTCGCCGAAATCGTCGCCACCTTCGGCCTGGTTTCGGTGATCTTCCTCGGCGTGCGCTTCAAGGTGGAAGCAGTGGCCTGGCTGGTCGGCCTGTACATCACCGCCGCCTACTGGTTCACCGCCTCGACCAGCTTCGCCAACCCGGCCGTCACCATCGCCCGTTCGTTCACCGACACCTTCTCCGGCATCATGCCGGTGCATGCCCCGGGCTTTATTGCAGCCGAACTCGTCGGAGCGGCTCTGGCGGCCGGCTTCTGCGGTTGGATGTTGAAAGGGCGGTAGGCCCCTATAAGGGGTCTCGCTTCAGCGGCAGGGTTATGCAGCGGATGGCGCCGCCCCAGAAGCCGATGGCGTCGCACGGGGTCGGCACCGGTTCGATGCCGCGCCGACCGAGCTCGTCCATGATCCGGTTGAACCGCGGGTCGATCATGTAGTGCTTGTCGTCCGGCGAAACCCCGACCGTGGCGTGGGCGTTCATTTCGTCTTCGGTGATCTCGATGACGTCCCAGTCCCTGAGCGGTGCTGGCAGACCCTCGGCGAGGGCAGGCAGGTGGGCCATCAGCAAGCCCTCGCGCAGCAGGCACATGATGCCGAGGGCATGCAGGATCGGACCCTTGATCGGCATGACGTGCACCCTGTAGTCCCAACGCTCGATGTAGCGCTTGAGCCATGAAATGCCGGCGGCGTTGGAGCACAATTCTCCCTGGCAGGCC
>JAHEJE010000049.1:9624-11936 GCA_024639035.1 Alphaproteobacteria bacterium | reverse complement strand
TTGAAATTCGACGCCGACCAGGCGGTTGCCCTGCCGGCCGGCGAACTGGCTGCGGAGTGAGCCCATGGGCGGGTTCATGAAAGACTATTTCAGGCGCAACGGCCAAGCGATGGGCTGGACGTTGCTGCTGCTCACCGGCTTCTGGATCATCGTTTTGATCGTCCTGCCGCAATTGTCCATGCTGGACTTTTCGTTCCGCTACAACCTGCCGCCGCCGGAAATGGGCGGGCCGAACGATGTCTACACGCTGAAGAACTATCAGCATCTGGTGTTCGGGGCCGAGAACAACCCGGATGGCTACAACCGGGTCGATCTGATGGTGTTCCTGCGCACGCTGATCGCAGCCGCCTTCGTCACCATCCTCGATCTGATCCTGTGCTACCCGATTGCCTATTATCTCGGTCAGTCGAAGGGCGGCGGGTTCGTGCGTTTCCTGGTGCTGCTGCTGATCATCCCGTACTGGATCAACGAAATCCTGCGCGCCTTTGCCTTCCGCATCATCTTCGGCGACTCGGGCGTGATCAACGAGTTCATGATGCTCTTCGGGCTGATCGACAATCCGATCGATTTCATCCGCCAGAACGTGGCGCTCTATGCCGGTCTCGGCTATGCCTACATCCTGCTGATGATCTTCCCGATGTACAATGTCATCGAGAGCCTCGACCGCAACCAGATCGAGGCGGCCCGCGACATGGGCGCCTCATGGCCGATGATCCACCGCCGCGTGGTCATCCCGTTCGCCAAGCCTGGCATTTCGTCTGGCTGCACCATGGTGTTCATGCTCTCTGCCGGCGCACTCGCCGCCCCGCAGATCCTCGGCGGGCCGTCGAGCCTGTGGTTTACCCAGCTCATCTACCAGTGGTTCAATTCCGGCGGTAACTGGCCGCAGGGTTCGGCCTACGCCGTCGTGCTGCTTGTGGTGTGCATCATCATCGTGCTGACGGTGATGCGCCTGTTCAAGGTCAACATGGGGGATATCGGCAAATGACGAATACCTCTCCGCTCATGCGCTTTGGACTGATTGCCTACCTGATCCTGTTCTTCACCTACCTTCTCGGGCCGTTGTTCCTGATGGGGATCACGGCCTTCAACTCGGCCTCGTTCCCGCAGGTGACACCGTGGGAGGTGCTGACGTTTGAATGGTTCGGCGTGCTGATGAGCGACGATCGCATCCTGTCGGGCCTGCGCAACAGTTTCATCGTCGGCTTCTTCACGGTTTTCCTGTCGGTTGCCATGGGGCTGGCCGGCGCGCTCGTGCTGACCCAGATCTGGCCCAAGCTGCGCTCGACCTACTACACCGTCATCATCGCCCCGATCCTCATTCCCGGCGTTGTGCTGGGTATTTCGACCCTGGTGTTCTGGGACCGCATCAACGTCATGCTCGGTTTTTCCGATGACAGCTTCCTGCACAACGGCATCTTTCTGACCGTGCTCGGCCAGGCGACCTTCATTTCATCGTACTGCATGCTGGTGTTCGTCGCCCGCCTGCAGCGCTATGATGTCGGGCTGACCGAGGCGGCGCTCGATCTCGGGGCCACCCATGTCCAGGCGTTCCGCAAGATCCAGTTGCCGTTCCTGATGCCGGCGGTCGGTTCGGCCGCCGTATTGGCATTCCTCGCTTCGTTCGAGAACTACAACACGACGGCGTTCACCTTCCAGAAGTACCCGACGCTGACCATCGAACTGGCCCAGAAGGTGCGTTACGGCATCGATCCGTCGATCTCCATGCTGGCCTTCATCATCGTCTGCCTGACGGTGTTCTTTGCCCTGGTGCATGAAGTGCGCACCCGCCGCGCCCAGCTGGCGGTGGCCAACGGTGCCCCGGTCGGCGCCGTCAAGGGCGGTTTCGAGATGCCCGGTTTCTTTGCCGGCAACCCGGCCGCCGTGGCGCTTGCCGTCTTCGTCGGCCTGTTTGTCCTGACAGCGGTGGTTGCCCAGTTCTACGATCCCGAGCCGGCCAAGGTCATGCTGCTGGAGGAAAAACGCGCCGCCCAGCAAGAACGCATCAAGCAGCTGCAGGAGCGCATGCGCCAGAGGCGTCTGCAAAAGCAGTTCAAGGGCCCTGACATCTTTGGTGCGGGCGAGTCCAAGGTGCCGCAGCCGGTCACCAGAACTCCGGCCCCCGGCGTGTTCGCCCCGACAAATCTGAACCCGCCCGAGGGTGCAGAGGCAGAACCCAAGAAACCCGCCGGTGCCTTCGGAGACGTGTTCAATCCGGGTAACCTGAACGAGGAAAAATCCGGCGACCAGTAATAACCGCAACCTGAACGGCGCCCGGACCACCCCGGGCGCCGTTTCATTTTCCGCATCGC
>JAHEJE010000049.1:0-9524 GCA_024639035.1 Alphaproteobacteria bacterium | reverse complement strand
GTGCCTTCGGAGACGTGTTCAATCCGGGTAACCTGAACGAGGAAAAATCCGGCGACCAGTAATAACCGCAACCTGAACGGCGCCCGGACCACCCCGGGCGCCGTTTCATTTTCCGCATCGCTCCGCTAACCGCGGCGCCAATGAGGGATGCTGAAACACCTGCGCCCGAGACCTGTCATCTGATACTGACCCAAATGGCAGCAAAGTTCGCATTGCGGGACTTTTTGACCGGCCTCCGGTGGTTGCTGAAGGTCCGGTGTTGATGGCAAAACAGACGCTTTGTAGGAAAGGTGAACTTCTGGGATGTGCCACTAACGGCAGTCAACCTATTCCCACTTGCCGGAGAGGATGAGCGGAAAGCGGGCCTGTGTAGGTTTCGCTTCGATGTCCGCTTTGCGGGATTTGCGGATGTACTATTTTCGTGCCGTCATGGTCAGGCACTGTGCCGGGACGGCGAGGCCGCCGTCGTCCTGGCAGTCCGCAAGTTCAGCGACGATCTCTTTGATCAGCCGGTCATGTTCGGCCTCGGGCAGCTCGGCCATGGTCCCAGCGATGGGAGAGCCGGCGATGGCACCGGTGATGAAGGCCTCCGGGTCGGGATAGCGGGCGAATTTCACGTCGAAAACGACATGGGCGTCGCGGAGGGCCGCTCCGTCTGCCAGGTCGTGCAGGTGGTCGCGATTGCCGAGCGAATAGACCATCTCCCACGGCGCAGTGGTTCCGGCGCCGAAATGACGGTCGAGCACGGTCGCGAAGGCGGCGCCGATCGGCGATTGGGTCTTCCAAACGCTGAGCGCGAGCCGGCCGCCGGGCTTCAGCACGCGCGCCATCTCGGCCATTGCACCGGGCTTGTCGGGCATGAACTGCAGCCCCTGCTGGCAGAGAGTGACGTCGAAGGTGTCGTCGGGCAGGGGCATCGAGGCGGCGTCGCATTCGAGCCATGCGATCTCTGCAAGGCCGGCCTCGGCGGCGAAGCGCGCCGCGGCTTCCAGCATGCCAGCACTGACGTCGGTTCCGGTCACGTTCGCAGCGGCGCCGGAGCGGGTGGCGGCCGCGCGCGCCACGACGCCCGTTCCACAGCCGACATCGAGCACCCTGTCGCCGCGGGCGACACCGGCAGCCTCGACCAGTTCCTCGGCGGACTGGGCCAGCTGGGCGCGGACCCAGCAGAGCTCATAGACCTCAGGGCCACCCTGTTTCAACTGAAAGCCGGATTCGTCGGTCATGGGTGTTCTGCCTACGCTACTTGACGATCATGTAGTACTTGCGGAGCGATTCCGTGATTTCCAATGTCACTTTTGCGCCCTTTGGAACGAGGAATGTGTCACCGGCGGTAAAGCTCTCTTTCTTTCCGAACGCATCGGTGAGGGTGAGGCTTCCGGATAGCACCGTCATCAGTTCGGTGACAGAGTAGGCGTCGATCTCCACCAAAATCGGTGCGCATTCCCATACACCCGAGGTGATCGAGCCGTCATTCGTTTCAAAAACAATGTGCCTCGATTCCGTGTGATCGTCGGTGGTGAAGCAACTTGCAGGAACCGCGTTGGATGGCCCCAAGCCCGTCTCTGGGTGGCCGTCCGGCCGAAACCGGTAAAATGTATCTGGCATGTAGACGTCCTCCTCTATCTCGGAGAGTGGGAGGAGTGTAGAGAAGAATTATCTTTGCGTTTATATCATTAATGTGCAAATTATTTTTGCAGAAAACGCACATATTATCATTTGGTAAAGGTCATTGGATAGGTTGGGTGCAATATCGCTGTTTGCAAAGGCAGTGGAAACGGGCTCGTTCTCCGAGGCCGGGCGGCAATCTGGTTTGTCACCCTCTTCAGTCTCCCGCCGCATAGATGAGCTTGAACGTTGGGTCGGTGCTGCTTTGTTCCATCGCACCACGCGCAAATTAAATCTGACAGAAGCCGGTGTTTTGTTCCATGAGCGAACGCACGGCATTTTGCTTGATTTGGAAGAGGCGAGGACGGTCGCTGGGCAACTGCAGGACCATCCCTCCGGCCTGATCCGAATGACGGTTCCTGAAGGCATGGAGCATCACATGTCGCCAGCTCTTAGCGACTTTCAGGCGCTGTGGCCTGATGTCAGCTTGGTATTGGATTTTAGCGCTCGGATAGTAGATTTGGTTGGAGAAGGTTTCGACCTTGCAATCCGCATTGGACAGATGGAGGATTCGACCCTCAAGGCACGCAGAATTGCGGCGGCGCGACGCTATCTATGCGCCAGCAAGCGGTACCTGATGGAGGCTGGAACACCCAATCGGCCCGAAGACCTTGAAAGCCACAATTGCCTGATCTTCAGGGCGCTTCCCGGCTACAACATTTGGCGGTTCAAGTCTGGGAACGGCCCTATTGACGTTCGCGCATCGGGCAGCTTTTCCGCCAATAGTGGCAAAGCTCTCGTCAATGCGGCCCGCGACGGCAGAGGTATCATCCTGTCACCGGGTTGGCTTGTCGGATCTTCTTTGGCGAAAGGCGATCTCGTTGAGATCCTGCCAGAATTTTTGCCAAACCCGGCGCGAGTGCCGCTTTATGCAGTCCATCCATACCAGCGGTTCGTACCACCAAAGATGACAGCGCTTGTGGATTTTCTGGCAGGGCGATTTGGCGACGACTACAATTGGAGTAACTAAAAACCTCATCAGCGAAAGTGTCTGCGTTGGGTCATCTATGCCCGTGCCGGCGACGTCAGCTTTGAGGCGTGAATCTGCCGTCCATCGGTAGCAACTCGAGAGTCTGGGATGGGCTCTTAGCCGACCTTCAACACGAAGGCTTGATGCCAGAATTTGCTTTCAAACTATTTCTGGCGTCACATCGTCCGTCGCCAGCGAGCGGCCTCAGTCTCAATACAACGGTCCTCAGGTTCTGCTCCTGCGCCAGTGGAAGACCGCTGTCACTTCAACATGCTACACCCGTCAGCTAAACAAACGCCGATAGCGCAGGTATCACGCCGGCCAGGGCAGGGACCAGGTTTTGACCGTGGTGAAGAACTTCATCGCCTCCAGCACGCCTTCCTTGACGCCGTTGCCAGAGTCCTTGATGCCGCCGAAGGGAGACATCTCGATGCGGTAGCCGGGGGCTTCCCAGATGTTCACGGTGCCGACATCTAGCCCTTCGATGAAGGCGGTGATGCGGTCGAGCTGGTTGGTGCACACGCCGGCAGACAGGCCGAACGGCGTTGAGTTGGAAATCGCCCGCAGCTCCTCGTCATTGTCCGGCACCCGCACGATGGGCACGATGGGGCCGAAGGTTTCCTCGAACACCAGATCGCTGTCATGCGGCACATGGTCGACGGTGATCGCCGGCAGCAGGGCGCCGTCGCGGCCCGGGTGGTAGAGGATTTTCGCACCGGCCTTTTCCGCCGCGTAGACCCGCTGCTCGAACACCTCGGCTGCCTTGTCGTGAATAACGCAGCCGAGTTGGGTGTCCGGGTCCTGCGGATCGCCATGGCGGATCGCCTTGGCCCGTTCCAGCACCATCGGCACGAACTTGTCGGCCACCGACTCCTGCACCAGGATACGCTTGACCGCCGTGCAGCGCTGGCCGGAGTTGCCGGTGGCGCCGGCGACCGCAATCGCCGCCGCCTTCTCAAGCCCCGCATCGTCGAGGTCGTTCAGCACGATTAGCGGATCGTTGCCGCCAAGCTCCAGCGCGGCGCGCCTGTAGCCGGCTTTCTCGGCGATCAGCTTGCCGACCGGCACACCGCCGGTGAAGGTGATGACGTCGATATTGTCGTTGGTGATCATCTCATCGCCGATGTCGCCCGGCATACCGGTGACGATCTGGAACATCTCCGGCGGCAATCCGGCTTCATAGAGAATGTCGGCCAGGGTGATGGCGGTCAGCGGCGTCAGTTCGGTCGGCTTGCACACCATGCAGTTGTTGGTGGCGATCGACGGGGCGATCTTGTGCGCCACCATGTTGAGCGGATGGTTGAACGGGGTGATCGCCGAGATCGAGCGCAGCGGTTCGCGCTTGGTGAAAATCTTGCGCTGCTTGCCGTTCGGCGTCAGGTCGCAGGAGAAAATCTGCCCGTCATCGAGGATGGCAAGCTGACCGGCCAGCGTGAACACGTCGTAGGACCGCGTCGTCTCGTAGATCGAATGCTGCTTGCAGATGCCAAGCTCCAGCGTGAGAACCTCGGCAATCGCCTCTTTGCGTTCGCGGATCAGTTCGGCTGCCCGGAACAGGATCTGCTGGCGTTCATAGCGGGTCAGCTTCGGGGTGTAGTTGGCAGCGATCTCGAACGCCCGCGCCGCATGTTCCGCCGTGCCCGCCGGCACGGTGCCGATCACCTCGTTGGTGTAGGGATAGAGAACCTCGACGACATCCTTGGTGGTAACCTTCTCGCCACCGATCCGCATGGCTTCCTCGATCACCGGCCGGTTCACGCTCATCTTGTTCATCGCCTGTCCTTTTCGCTCAATATCTATTTGACTGTCATCACCCGGCTTGACCGGGTGATCCAGTAACCGCTTGCATCGCAGTCTATGGCACTGCGTTTGCCGCAAACAGGCGCAGACGGATACTGGATCGCCCGGTCAAGCCGGGCGATGACAACGTGAGTGTGGCGCAGCGTGATCACTCCGCCGCTTCGGCCAGTTGCGCCAGGTGATTGCACCCAACCAGGAATGAATCGAAGTTGCGCAGGTCCGCAGGCATGTCGATGCAACGGCGGTTGGTGATCATCGGCACCACCTGCTCGCTCAGCCCACCGTGCGAACGCAGCGGTTCGTTGAGACCGGAAAGGTCATGCTCGCTGGCCGATGTGCCGACCACCTTGGTGTGAGACCGCCCGCCCGATACCACGAACATGTCGCCGGTGCGGTCTTCCGGCAGCTCAAAGATGCGGCAGCCATCGGCCTTGTTGTAGCAGGCATCGATGCCCTCAAGGCCCTTGATGCGCTCAACCAGCGCATCGGTGTCGGCATCCTTGGGCAGGTAGACCGTGGCGAACGAGCCGAGCGCGCCGTGATGCACGACATAAGGGTCGGTGATCGGCAGGATGACCTTTGCTGCACCCTTGCCGAGCCAGTCGTCGAACACGTCCTGCAGATAGAGAACGTCCGGCTCGCCGTCCGCCAGGTGCTTGTCCTTCATGCCGTGATCGGCGGTCAGCACCACGGCAGCACCGGCAGCATCCAGTTCACCGAGATACTTGTCCATCATGATGTAGAAGGCGTTCGCCCCGTCCGAGCCGGGGCCGTACTTGTGCTGCACATAGTCAGTGGTCGACAGATACATCAGGTCCGGCCGCATCGAGGCCATCAGCTTGACGCCGGCGGCGAATACGAACTCCGACAATTCGGCCGAGTAGACTTCCGGCACGCCCATGCCGACCATCTCGCACACGTCCTCGAGGCCATGATCGGCCATGGTGCACTGGTCCGCCTTCTCTGACGAGAAACTCACTGCCGTGCCGTCGCCGAACTTCAGGCCCTTGCCCAACAGCAAGCGCAGCTTGTCCTTGGCCGTCAGCACCGCCACCTTGGCGCCGGCCTGCTGGAAAGATGCAAAGATCGTCGGCACCCGCAGGAACTTCGGGTCGTTCATCATCACTTCTTTGCCGGTGTCCGGGTCGATCAGGTAATTGCCGCAGATGCCGTGCACCGCCGGCGGCCGGCCGGTGACGATCGACAGGTTGTTGGGATTGGTGAAGCTCGGGATGACCGACTTCGCCAGATGGCTTTCGCCCTTGGCCAGCATCTTATCGAGGTTCGGCATCAGCCCGGCTTCGCGCGCCACATCCATATAGGCCGGCTCGCTGCCGTCGCAGCAGATCACCACCAGGGGTTCTTTTGGCCAGCTATAGTCCCGGCCATTGACAGTCACGGTTTTGTTCGACATTTCAACACTCTACCTCTGATAGGTGACTCTGATTCAAAATCTCAACAAGACTCATGTGCCGGCAAAACATGCCCGCTTCACGGCTTCATGTTGGTCACGTTCATCTCTTTCAGCACTTCAGCAATCGCTTCAAGAACACCCCGGAACACCCTCTCGTCGAGCCGTCCGATGGTGCCGATGCGAAAGCTCGGCGCTTTGGTCAGCTTGCCCGGATAGATCGCGTAACCGCGCGCCCGCAACGCCTCGTAGAAGCGGTTGAAATCGAAGTGGCTGTCGGCCGGCGCCAGGAAGGTCTGGATGATCGGCCCGCTGACCTCATCGCCGAGCAGGGTTTCAAAGCCCATCGCCCGCATGCCGGCGACCAGCACGTCCTTGTTGGTCTGATAGCGTTTGCCCCGTTCGGCAACACCGCCCTCGGCCTTGAATTCCTTTAGTGCCGTATGAAACGCCACCAGCGCATGGGTCGGCGGGGTGAAGCGGAACTGCCCGTTGGCCTCCATCGCCTGCCACTGGTCGTAGAGATCGAGCACCACCGAATGAGCCCTGCCGGCGGAGGCCTCCAGCAGGCTGCGCTTGACCAGCACATAGGCAAAGCCCGGCACCCCTTCGATGCACTTGTTCGACGACGACACCATGATGTCCATGTCGGTGCCGTCCATGTCGAGCGGCACCGCGCCGAACGAGCTCATGGCATCGACCATCACCCGCTTGCCGGCCTGTTTGCACACCGCGACGATATCGTCGATGGGGTTGATGATGCCCGATGTCGTCTCGCAATGGACGACGAACACAAACTCGATTTTCGGATTGACCTCCAGCGCCTGGCGCACCTCCGCCGCGCTTGGCGCCGCGCTGTCGCCTTTGTTGATGGTCTGGTAGGCCCGTCCGCCGATGTAATCGAGGATTTTCGCCGCCCGCTGGCCATAGGCCCCGTTGATGACCACCAGCGTCTTCGGCGTCCGGCCCCGCGGCGCAAATGAGCCAAGTGCGGCTTCGATGGCGAAGGTGCCGGAACCCTGCATCAGCACGCATTCATAATCGTCACCGGCATTGGCGATGGCCAGGAGATCGCTGCGGATGTTGGCAATGATGCTGCGGAATTCGATATCCCGCGATCCCCAGTCGGCCAGCATGGCGAGCTTCACGCCCCGCGATGTGGTCAGCGGCCCCGGGGTCAGCAGATAGGGCATGTCCTCCTGGCCTTCCGGCCCGGTGAAACTGTTCGTGTATGCGGTTGCAAGCGATGACATGGGCGGCCCCTGCGAAGGTTTTCTCGAACAACTGCTTCAGGGCTAAAACTCCACCTTCCATAAGTCAAATCGTTTGGTATTATCCAATCGATAGATTTTGCGGATAAACGGTCATCGACAACAAAAGGGGCAAGACATGGCGCTCAAGACCACCTGCCTGGGGGCATATCCAAAACCGGACTGGCTGCCGGTGCGCGACTGGTTTCAGGTCGATGAAGGCCACACGACGTCGGGCAGCGAGGTGACGAAGCTGTACACCAAGGCCAGCGCCGCAGCCGATGCCGAGTTCGAGGCATTGCTCGACAAGGCCACCGGCCAGGCGGTGGCCGACCAGGTCGCCTGCGGCATCGATATCGTCACCGACGGCGAGCAGCGCCGCGAGAACTACATCCATTATCACTGCCGCCATCTGAACGGCTTCGACTTCGAGAACCTGACCGCAAAGGTGCTGCGCTCGGGCGCCTACAAGACCGAACTGCCGACCATCCGCGGCAAGATCGAACCGGAGGGCACGCACTTTCTCGATCACGACTGGCGCGTGGCGCAAGGCTTCACCGACCGCCCGGTCAAGTTGACCGTGCCCGGCCCGATCACCATCATGGATACCACGGCGAACGCCCACTACGACGACGACCGCCAGCTTGCCTTCGATCTTGCCGATGCGCTGAACTACGAAATCCGTGCCCTCGCCGATGCCGGCTGCAAATACATCCAGGTCGACGAGCCGCTGTTCGCCCGCAAACCGAAAGAGGCGCTGGCCTATGGCGTCGATGCATTGGAGCGCTGCTTCGACGGCGTGCCCGATGATGTCACCCGCGTCGTTCACATGTGCTGCGGCTATCCCAATCATCTCGATGACACGACCTATCTGAAGGCCGATCCGAACTGCTATTTCGAGATCGCCGATGCCATGGATGCCTCGTCGATCCATCAGCTGTCGCTGGAGGATGCCCACCGCCACAACGACCTGGCCCTGTTCGACCGCTTCAAGCGCATCACCATCGTCTTCGGTGCCATCGCCATCGCCAAGAGCCGCGTCGAGCCGGTGGAGGAAATTGCCACCCGCCTGCGCCGGGCCCTTGAGCACATTGACCGCGACCGTCTCGTCGTGGCGCCTGATTGCGGGCTCGGCTTCCTCGGCCGCGATCTGGCCATGGCCAAGCTGAACAACATGGCGGCTGCGGCCGCCGAAGCATAGCCCGCCATGCGCCCGGCCCAGCTCAAGGCATTCCACGGCGTCGCCACCTGGGGCGGGTTTTCGCGCGCGGCGGAAAAGCTGCACATCTCGCAGCCGGCCCTGTCGGATCATGTGCGCAAGCTCGAGGAGACCTATGGCGTGCAGCTGTTCGTGCGCGGCACCCGGTCGGTGACATTGACCGACCTCGGCCGCAAGCTGTTCGCGCTGACCGAGCAGCGGTTTGAGATCGAGACCGAGGCGCTCGACCTGCTGCAGCGTGCCCGCAAGGTCGAGGAAGGCCAGATCACCATCGGCGCCGATGCCGCCATCCACGCCCTGCCGCTGATCCGCGCTTTCCGGGCGCAGTATCCCCGCGTGCGGTTCCGTGTCGTGTCCGGCAACAGTGCCAATCTGATCGCCCAGCTTGAGAGCTTTGAGATCGACTTCGCCGTGGTCGCCGACGATCTGTCGTCGCAGGCATTTTCCACCCGGCTGCTGCGCGAGGACAAACTGGTTGCCTTCCTGTCCAGCGATCACCCGTGGGCCGGGCGTCACTCGATCGACGTGACCGACCTCGCTGCCGGCCCATTGATCCTGCGCGAGCAGGGCTCGGTCACCCGCCGCCTGGTCGAGGAAAAGTTCCGTGAACTCGGCCTGACGCCAAAGGAGGCCCTCGACATCGAAGGCCGCGAGGCAGCCCGTGAGGCCGTCGCCCAAGGCCTGGGCATCGGCATCGTCTCGGCCGGCGAATTCCTGCCCGAC
Source organism: Alphaproteobacteria bacterium (assembly GCA_024639035.1). Taxonomy (GTDB): domain Bacteria; phylum Pseudomonadota; class Alphaproteobacteria; order Rhizobiales; family Aestuariivirgaceae; genus JAHEJE01. The sequence continues at coordinate 483 of JAHEJE010000049.1, read as the reverse complement.
GACCGCCTGGTCAAGATCGCGCTTGAGGGCTGGCACGCCACCATGCGCGAATGGCTGGTTTGCCTGAAAACCCGCGAGGGTTTGCACCTGATCCAGTCGATGCTCAAGGTTGTGGATGGGATGAACAGCGGTTCGGAGTAGACGAACGGGACGCCGATCATCATCGCATTCCTACCGGACCCAAGGACCATGAGTATGTGTTATTGCCTTCCTCGGGCTTGACCCGAGGACCCATTCTTCAAGGAACTCTGGCGCAAGTGGCTTTCTGGATCCTCGGGTCAAGCCCGAGGAAGGTGAACAGTTTTGAGTCCAGACCTAAATACAGCCCGCATGCAGTAACTCTGCTCTGCCGGGCAAGGAGAAAGTTCCTGACCCTAAACCTCATCCCGGCACAGCGCCTGGCTCAGGCAATGCACGCCGCCGCCGCCGAGGGTGAACATCGACATGTCGGGGTCGTAGACTGTGTAGCCCAGCGCTCGCATC
>JAHEJE010000319.1 GCA_024639035.1 Alphaproteobacteria bacterium | reverse complement strand
CCGAGGTCGGCGGCGTTCCTGATGTCGGCCAGGGTGATGTGCTCGATGCCCTCGACATACACGCTGTCGAAACTGACCTGGGTGCCGAAAGCCAGCGAGGTCAGGCAGGCGGTCTTGTGGGCGGCATCGAAGCCACCGATATCGAACGACGGATCGGCCTCGGCGTAGCCCAGGTCCTGGGCCTCTTTGAGCACGTCGTCGAAGTCGCGTCCCTCGACTTCCATTTTTGTCAGGATGTAATTGCAGGTGCCGTTCAGGATGCCGAACACCCGGCTGATCCGGTTGCCGGCAAGACTGTCGCGGATCGCCTTGACGATCGGGATGCCGCCGGCGACCGCGGCCTCGAAGTTGAGCGCCACGCCGGCATCGTCGGCCAGATGCGCCAGATGAGTGCCGTGATGGGCCAGCAGCGCCTTGTTGGCGGTCACCACGTGTTTGCCCGCCGCAAGTGCCGCCTCGACCGACAAGCGCGCCGGGCCTTCCTCGCCGCCGATCAATTCGACGAACAGATCGATGTCCGGGCTTTGCGCCATCGCCACCGGGTCGTCGAACCATGTCAAGCCGGCAAGGTCATGGTCGCCGCGCGGCTTGGAGCGCGAGCGGGCACTGACCGCCGTGACCTCGACCGGCCGGCCGCAGCGCATGGCGATGGTTTGCGAATGCCTGGCGAGGAGGTCGAGGACGCCGATGCCGACCGTGCCGAGGCCCGCAATGCCGAGGCGCAGGGGTTTTTCCATTGATGCCATGCCAATTTCCATAGAAAGTCGGTAGCAGTTTTCAGCGCTCTTATGCCGGCTGTACGGAAGATTTTCAAGAAACAGTCACTATTTGTCCGTAACCGTATAGATTGCTGATATTTGACTTTGCGCCAATGGGGCGTTTAGCCTTTCAAGTACAGCGGTTGTCGCGACCGGCACAATGCCACAGGCCGCCAGGGAGTTTGAGCATGAAACAGCAACCGGAACCGAGCGAGATCAAGATCCCGGACGTCACATCGTTTGCCGACAACATGACCAAGGTGATGGAGACACTCGCCGGCATTGCCAACGACATCGCCGACCAGCAGCATGACAGCAAGGGCGGTGGCCTGGCGATGACGACCCTTGAAAACGTATCGCGGACATTCGCCGAAGTGGCCAAGGAGTACGTCAACAATCCCGAAAGGGCGATTGAGGCGCAGATGCGCCTGTGGCAATCGCATGCCGAGCTTTGGCAGAACACCTGGCGGCGTTTTCTCGGCGAAGATGTCGGACCTGTCGTGGCGCCGGAACCGGGCGACCGCCGCTTCAAGGACGAAGCCTGGGAGCAGTCTCAGGTCTTCGATTTCCTCAAGCAGTCCTACCTGATCACCGCGTACTGGGCCAAGGAGATGGCCAGCAATGCCGAAGACGTCGATGCACACACCCGCAGGAAGGCGGAATTCTATGTCGAGCAACTGGCCAACGCGCTGTCACCGTCGAATTTTGCCGTGACCAACCCGGAAGTGCTGCGCCTGACCATGGAATCGAATGGCGAGAACCTGGTTGAAGGCCTGAAGAAGCTTGCTCAGGACCTGCGCGACGGCGATGGCGGATTGCGCATCCGCCAGACCGATCTCACAGCCTTCGAAGTCGGGAAAAACATGGCGCTATCGCCGGGTAAGGTGGTGTTTCAGAACGAGCTGATGCAGTTGATCCAATATGCGCCGACGACGGAGCAGGTGCATCAGCGCCCGCTGCTGATCGTGCCGCCGTGGATCAACAAATTCTACATCCTCGACCTGAACGAGAAGAAGTCGTTCATCCGCTGGGCCGTGGCCCAGGGGCTGACGGTCTTCGTTATTTCATGGGTCAATCCCGACGAGCGCCTCGCCCAGCGCGGATTTGCCGATTACATGAAAATCGGCGTGCTCGGCGCTCTCGACGCCGTCGAACAGGCGACCGGGCAGAAGAAGGTCAATACCATCGGCTATTGCATCGGCGGTACCATGCTGGCCGCCACCGCGGCCTACATGGCGGCCCACAAGGATAAACGCATCGCCTCGGCGACATTCTTCACCACCCAGGTCGATTTCGAGGAAGCCGGCGACCTGCTGGTTTTCGTCGACAAGGATATGGTTGCAGGGGTCGAGGACGACATGGCCACGCGCGGTTATCTCGACGGCAAGAAGATGGCCACCGCCTTCAACATGTTGCGCTCTAATGACCTGATCTGGTCTTACGTGGTGAACAACTACCTGAAGGGCAAGGATCCGATGCCGTTCGATCTGCTGTTCTGGAACAGCGATTCGACCCGCATGCCGGCCGCCACCCATTCGCAGTATCTGCGCGGCTGTTATCTCAACAACGACATGAGCCAGGGCCGCATGGAGCTGGACGGCACGACGATCGATCTGAAGCAGATCACCATCCCGGTCTACAATCTGGCCGCGCGCGAAGATCACATCGCGCCGCTGCCGTCGGTGTTCAAGATCGGCCGGTTCCTTGGCGGCGACACCCGGTTGGTGGTCGCCGGCTCAGGCCATATCGCCGGTGTCGTCAACCCGCCGGAAGCGGGCAAGTACCAGTACTGGACCAATGACGGCGATGTTGAAACGCTGGAGAAATGGCTCGACGGGGCAACCGAACATCCCGGTTCATGGTGGCCCGACTGGATCTCCTGGTTGAAGAAGCGCTCCGGCAAATTGATCCCGGCGCGGGTGCCCGGCGACGGCAAGCTGGAGCCGATAGAGGATGCTCCGGGAACCTATGTGACGGTGCGCGGAAAGTAGGACCTTGGCGGCCTCTGCCGTGAACGCCGCTGCCGGTTGTCACAACGACAGGGCTTCGGCGCGCGGAGCCGGCGCAAAGGCTGAAAGCAAGGTGGCCGCCGCGCAATAGATCACGCAGGCGATCGATATCTGCTCGAAGCTGATGCCGGCATCGAGCGTCAGGCCCATGATGGCCGGCGCCAGGCCAGTCGAAAACACCATAGCCGCCTGGCCCAGCGCCCGGATGGCGCCGAGATGTTGCAGGCCGTACAGCTCCGCCCACAGGGCGCCGAGCAGCACATGGACGAAACCGGCGCTGAGCCCCATCAACACCATGAAACCGGCGATCAGCCAGTGCGCATTGCCCGCCAACAGCACCAGGCACGACGCCGCAAGCGGCAGCAGGGCGAATTTCAGCAGCCGGCGGGCGCTGAACCGGTCGATCAGCGGCCCGCTCGCCATGATCGCCGCGAACGA
>JAHEJE010000048.1 GCA_024639035.1 Alphaproteobacteria bacterium | reverse complement strand
CGACATGGTGACCCGGACCCTGGCCCTGGAGTGGGGTCCGCATGGTATACGGATCAATTCGGTCATTCCCGGCCCGATCGAGGATACCGAAGGCATGCGCCGGCTGGCCCCGACCGCCCAGACGATGGACCACGTCGTCGCCTCGGTGCCGCTCAAGCGTGTCGGCACCAAGGACGACATGGCGTCGATCTGCCTGTTTCTCGGTTCGCAAATGGCCTCCTACGTGTCCGGTGCGGTGATCCCGGTCGATGGCGGCTGGTCGCTGAACATCCCCGGCACCGCGCTCGATCCGGTTCTTGACGCTATTGCCGCCGGCAAGGGCAAGAAGGCCTGATCGCGGGTGCCGATGCCGCCCGCCACAGATCATTACAAGGTCCTCAAGGAGGTTTTCGGCTACGACACGTTTCGTGACGGCCAGGAGCACATCATTTCCTCGCTGATGGCCGACTGCAACGTGCTTGCCGTCATGCCGACCGGCTCGGGAAAGTCGCTTTGCTTTCAGATCCCGGCGTTGCTGAAGCCTGGCGTCACCGTCGTCGTATCGCCGCTGGTTGCCCTGATGCATGACCAGGTCGCCGGCCTGCAATTGCTCGGTGCCCCGGCCGGCACGATCAATTCCGCCCGCGAAAGCTTCGAAAATGCCGAGACCTGGGAGCAGGTGCGCCAGGGCGACATCAAGCTGCTCTATGTCTCGCCGGAACGACTGATGCGCGAACAAACCCTCGAAGCGCTCGAGCATGTCGATCTGTCGATGTTCGTTGTCGATGAAGCGCACTGCATTTCGCAGTGGGGGGCATCGTTCCGCCCGGAATACCAGGCTCTGGAGCAGTTGCGTGCCCGGTTTCCGGGCATTCCCATTTCCGCCTTTACCGCCACCGCTGACGAGGTCACCCGCGAGGATATCGTGGCACGGTTGTTTGGCGGTGCGGCGGAAACCGTCGTGCACGGCTTCGACCGGCCGAACATCAGCCTGGCGGTGACGGCCAAATCGAACTGGAAGCGCCAGTTGCAGGCCCTGCTCGCCAAACACCAGGGCGACAGCGGCATTGTCTATTGCCTGTCGCGCAAGAAGACGGATGAAACCGCCGCCATGCTGAACGGGCTCGGTCTGCGCGCATTGCCTTACCACGCCGGCATGGAAAAGGCCCGCCGCGACGCCAATCAAAACGCCTTCATGACAGAGCCGGGGTTGATCATGGTCGCGACCATCGCCTTCGGCATGGGGATCGACAAGCCGGATGTCCGCTTCGTCATCCATGTCGACATGCCCGGCAGCATCGAAGCCTATTACCAGGAATTCGGCCGCGCCGGCCGCGACGGCGACCCGGCCAGCGCCATCATGCTGTACGGCATGAACGACATGCGCATGCGCCGGGTGTTCATCGATGAGGCCAATGCCTCAGAAGAACACAAGCGTCGCGAGCACAAGCGTCTCGATGCCTTGCTGGCGTATTGCGAAAGCCCGACCTGCCGGCGGGTCGCGCTGCTCAAGTATTTCAGCGAAGCCGCGGAACCATGCGGCAACTGCGACATCTGCCGTGACCCGGTCGCTTTGGCCGACGGCACTCAGGAAGGACAAAAGGCGCTGTCGGCGGTCTATCGCACAGGCCAGCGCTACGGCGTTGCCCACATCGTAGATGTCCTGCGCGGCAATGCGACCGACAAGGTGACCAAGGCGATGCACAACCGATTGCCGACCTTCGGCGTTGGAGCCGAGCGCAAGAAATCCGAATGGCAGTCATTGATCCGCCAGCTTGTTGCGGCGGATTTTCTGCAGATCGACATCAAGGGGTATGGCGGCCTGACGATCACCGAAAAGGGTGTCGATCTGTTGAAGGGCAAGGTTGATTTTCACTATCGGCCGGAGACGGTCAAGCGGGAAAGGCCCCCACGAGCCAAGTCCAGGACCGAGTCTTCGACGGCCCCGCAGCCGACGCCGCTCGATGAAACCGGCCACGACCTGCTGCAACGCCTCAAGGCGCTTCGCCTGCAACTTGCCAGCGAGCGCAACGTGCCGGCTTACGTCATTTTCCCCGACCGCACGCTGATCGAACTGGCAGCGCAGTGCCCGCAGGATCATCTATCGTTCTCCCAGATCCACGGTGTCGGGGCCAAGAAACTCGAACAGTTTGCCGATATTTTCATCGCCGAGATTCGCGCCGGTGCGTGAAGCACTGGCCGGTCGCGTCAGTCTTCCTTGTGCCAGGTCGTCGAGATGTAGTCCTCGTCTTGCTGGCCATCGCGCTCAAAGGTCAGGAAATCCCAGTATCCGCAGCGCTCGCCAGGATAATCGCGGCATGTCGCCGGTCGGGCCTTGTAGATCGTGCAGGTCCGGGTTTCGGTATCGAACAGGGCGCAAATGCGGCCGAAGTGTTCATCGTCCTGACGTTTCAGTATCCGCTTGTAGCCATGGGCGGCACGGCAGTAACGGCTCTCGGCGTCTTGCGGGGTGATCTCTAGATGACGAGCGATACGCTCGACATCTCGTTTGGTGACCACAATAACAGGGTAGGCGCAGCAATAGCCCGGACAGCGTTGGCAATCGAAAGTGTCTGCCATGTGTTTAGTCAGTCGATTTTCTGGGCGGCGCGCACGGATATCTCCACCTGCCAGGCCGGATCGGCAAGTCCGCTCACAATCAGCAGGGTCGATGCCGGCTTGGCGCCGTTGAGCATGCGATCGCGAATTTCACGGTAGATCGGCACACCGCTCGGTGCGGTCACATATGCAGTGACCTCCACGATGTCCTGCGGACCGAGCCCGTCGCTGGCGAGGATTGCCAGGATGTTGAGCCATGTCTGCTCATGCTGGGCGCGTTCATCGGCGGCAAGGTTGCCGTTGATATCGACGCCGACCTGACCGGAAACCGCCAGGTGTCGATACCCGCCGGGCACGGCAACCGCCTGGCTGTAGTTGGAGAACGGCGGCGGGGCGTCTTTGCTCTCGATATAACGGAACATCGCGAAACCTCACGGTTGGCCGGGAAAACCCGGCACCGACGAATGGGCTTGAAAGAGCCGATTCATCGTGTTAAGAACAAAAATAGAACAAGAAGCGAGAAAAGTCTGGATTGTGGACAAGCGCGCGGCGCAAGTGGTGAACGGGCAGGCTATGGCGTAGGGTCTTTCCAACATCAACTCCACCTGAGCAGGAGTACAGCAATGGCAGGTTCGGTCAATAAGGTAATTTTGGTGGGTAATCTCGGCGCCGATCCGGAGATCAGGCACACCCAGGATGGCAGGCCGATCTGCAATCTGCGGCTTGCCACCTCTGAGAGTTGGCGCGACAAGAACACCGGTGAGCGGCGCGAGCGCACCGAATGGCATCGCATCGTCATTTTCAGCGAGGGTCTGTGCCGGGTTGCGGAGCAGTATCTCAAAAAAGGCTCGAAGATCTATGTCGAGGGCCAGTTGCAGACCCGCAAGTGGGAAGATCAATCGGGGCAGGAACGATATTCCACCGAAGTTGTGCTGCAGGGTTTCAGCTCAACCCTTCAGATGCTCGACGGTCGCTCAGGCGGAGAAGGCGCGGGTGTTGGCGGTAATGACAGTTTCGGACGGTCCGCGCCGACGGAACGGTCTTCCGGCGGTCAGCAGCGCGAGCAGAATTTTGCCCGCGACCTCGACGATGAGGTTCCTTTTTAGGCCCTGCACCCAGGTGACATCTGCGGTTTCGGAACCGTCTTCCCCCGCTTTTCGTCACTTTTTTGCCACTTCGACCTGTTTGTTACATCGCCAACACAACCGTGTTCGAGGCCGTAGAAGGCAGGGAACGACAATCTTCCCAAATCCCAATACGCACTGTTGTGAGACTTTGCCGCCCGGTTTGCGGCACCTGACGGCCTCAGGGACCAAAGTGAACATCAAGATTGAGCGTACTGGTTGAGTTTGGCGGTCAGTTTTGACGAGCGTGGCGGCATTTTGCGCAACATTGCCGCTGTTCAGCATTTGTTGACCATGCCTCTTGTAAACCATGTTGCGCCGCAATATTTGCACAATTAGCGGATATCCGCTCCATACTCGGGAAATCGGCCTGATCGAACAAACCGATCTGACAGGAAGGGTGTTGAGAAATGTTTCGTCTTGCAACCATAGCAGTGGTTGGCTGCAGCCTCATCGCCGGCGCCAACACGGCAGCGGCTGGTGACACGCTCACCACGCGCGCCATCAAGAGTTTGTTCCCCGGTCAATTCCACGCCGTCGTCAAGGGTTATGAAGTCCGCATCAGCGCAAAGCGCGATGGCCGGCTCGTCGGCAGTTACATGGCAGCCACCGATACCGGCCGCTGGAGCGTCCGCCGCGGCCGCTTGTGCATCATGCTGAAGGACTGGACCAAGGGCAAGACCAACTGCTCGCGTGTCGTCCAGGCCGGCACCTGGTACAAGGCCAAGAACGTCAAGTTCCGCAAACTGTAGGCTCAGCGCCTGACCCCAAGCGCGGCCGCAGCCGCAGGCGGCCTTCAACCGGATCCACGTAGTTCCGGTATACCGATACGTCATCGTCCGGGCCGACGGAATAGTTTGCCATCAGGGAAAGTAGATGCTCAGACACCTGTCAGCGTTCCTGTTTGCAGTCCTGTCAACCACGTCATTGCAGGCCGGCGAGGCCGATGTCATCGCCGCAAAGGCGCTTCATCAGGGCGCTGGCGTTTGGCAATTCGAGGTGACAGTTGCCCATGCCGACGAAGGCTGGAATCATTACGCCGACCAGTTTGACGTCCTGGACAAGGCCGGCAAGGTTCTGGGCGTCCGCACGCTGCATCACCCGCACGAACACGAGCAACCGTTTACCCGCAGCCTGGGTGGCGTAAGGGTGCCAGAAACCGTCGAATTCGTCGTCATCCGGGCACGTGACAGCGTCCATGGCCATGGCGGCAAGGAGCTTGAGGTGAGATTGCCCCGCTAATCCTCGACGCTCTTCAAAAAACATTTTCTAACTCATTGATATCACGGCATTAACCGTTGTGGCATTGATTGCGGTTGCGGGTCCTTTTTGATAGAGTCGGGCATTGCGCGAATCGAAGTGGAATTTTGCCGTGAATTCGCAGGATTTAACGGCAGATTATGCGCTGACAGGCGGCCTTTTCCGCCGTTGATTTCCCCGAAAGGGCAGGGCTTTTGGCTGACGAGAAAGACAAGCATCCCACTGACGACGAAACCTCCGCATCTGCCGCGCCCGAAGTGCCGGGCGAGCCGGGTGACGATGAGGGGCCAGTCGGTCCCGGCAACGGCGGCGCCAATGGCGGCGGGGCCAATGGCGGTGGCAGCGGCAGTGATGATGGCGCGGGCAGGGTAGAGAGCATCTCGATCGAGGAGGAGATGAAGACCTCCTACCTCGATTATGCCATGAGCGTGATCGTCTCACGCGCCCTGCCGGATGTGCGCGACGGCCTCAAGCCCGTACACCGGCGCATCCTGTTTTCGATGAACGAGAACGGCTACGACTGGAACAAGCCGTATCGCAAATCGGCCCGTGTGGTCGGCGATGTCATCGGTAAATACCATCCGCACGGCGACCAGTCGATCTACGATGCACTGGTCCGCATGGCCCAGAATTTTTCCTTGCGGCTGCCGCTGCTCGACGGCCAGGGCAATTTCGGGTCCGTCGATGGCGATCCGCCTGCGGCCATGCGCTACACCGAAGTGCGCATGGGTAAACCGGCCCATTCCCTGTTGGCCGACATCGACAAGAACACGGTCGATTTCCAGGAGAATTACGACAACACCGAGCGCGAGCCGACGGTTCTGCCGGCGCGGTTTCCCAATCTGCTGGTCAACGGGTCCGGCGGTATTGCCGTCGGCATGGCCACCAACATGGCGCCGCACAACCTCGGCGAGGTCATCGATGCCTGTATTGCGATGATCGCCGATCCGGCCATTGCGACCGAAGAGCTCAACCGGATCATTCCCGGACCCGATTTCCCCACCGGCGGTCTCATTCTCGGACGTGCCGGGATCAAATCCGCTTATGAGACCGGACGCGGCTCGGTGATGATGCGGGCCTGCGTCGCCGTTGAGGAAGTCCGCAAGGACCGCAACGCCCTGATCGTTACCGAGATTCCGTATCAGGTCAACAAGGCCACGATGATCGAAAAGATCGCCGAAAGTGTTCGCGACAAGAAGATCGAGGGCATTTCCGACATCCGCGACGAGTCCGACCGGCTCGGCATGCGCGTCGTGATCGAGCTGAAGCGCGATGCGGTTCCCGATGTCGTGCTCAATCAATTGTACCGGTTCTCGCAACTGCAGACGTCGTTCAGCATAAACGCCGTAGCGCTGACCGGCGGTCGGCCGGAACTGATGACATTGCAGGATTTGCTTCGGGCGTTCATCGCCTTCCGCGAGGAAGTCGTCACCCGGCGCACCAAGTACCTGCTGGGCAGAGCACGCGATCGGGCCCACATCCTGGTTGGCCTGGCCATTGCCGTGGCCAATATCGATGAAGTCATCGCGCTCATTCGCAAGGCGCCGGACCCGGCCACCGCCCGGGCCCAGTTGATGGCGCGCAATTGGCCGGCGCGTGACATGGAGCCGTTGATCAAACTGATCGACGATCCCCGCCATAAGTTGCGTGATGACGGCACCTACCGGTTGTCGGAGGAACAGGCCAGGGCCATCCTCGACCTGCGCCTGCAGCGGCTTACGGCACTGGGTCGCGACGAAATTTCCGATGAATTGCACAAGTTGGGAGCAGAGATTTCCGATTTCCTCGACATCCTGCGATCCCGCGAGCGGGTGATGAAGATCATCGTCGATGAGCTGACCGAGGTCAAAGAAGAGTTCGACACGCCCCGGCGCACCGAAATCCTCGACGGCGGCGTCGAGATGGAGGACGAGGACCTGATCCAGAGCGAGGATATGGTCGTCACCGTCTCGCACGCCGGCTACATCAAGCGCGTGCCGCTGGCGACCTACCGCGCCCAGCGCCGCGGCGGCAAGGGCCGCTCGGGCATGCAGACAAAGGAAGAGGATTTCGTCACTCGACTGTTCGTTGCCAACACCCATACGCCGGTGATTTTCTTTTCCTCGCGCGGCATGGCCTATCAGATGAAGGTTTGGCGGTTGCCGCTGGCAGCACCCCATGCCCGGGGCAAGGCCATGATCAACATCCTGCCCCTGGAGCAGGGCGAGCGCATCACCACCATCATGCCGCTGCCGGTCGACGAGGCCGTGTGGAGCGAATGGGACGTCATGTTCGCCACCCGTGCCGGTAACGTCCGGCGCAACAAGCTGTCCGATTTCACCGGCATCCGCCAGAACGGCAAGATCGCCATGAAGCTGGCCGAGGGCGATCAGCTGGCCGGGGTGGAGACGTGTACCGAAGAAGACGATGTGCTGCTGACCACGTTGAACGGCCAGTGCATACGGTTTGCTGTCCCCGATGTCAGGGTCTTCAAGGGACGCGACTCGACCGGTGTCAGGGGCATCAAGATGGCCTCGGACGACCACGTGATCTCGCTATCGATCCTGACCCATTTCGAGGCCAGCGCCGATGAACGCAATGCTTATCTGAAATTGCGCCGGGCAGGCGATGATAATGGCAATGGCGAGGAGGCGGACAACACAGCAGCCGATGATGCCGGCTTCACCCTGACGCCTGAGCGCTATGCCGAGATGGCCGAGGCCGAGCAGGTGATCCTGACGATTTCCGAGCAGGGTTACGGAAAACGCTCGGTGTCCTACGAATACCGGGTTACAGGGCGAGGCGGCAAGGGCATCGTCGCCATGGCGACCAGCAAGCGTAACGGCCGCCTTGTGGCATCGTTCCCTGTGATCGAGAACGATGAGATCATGGTGGTCAGCGACGGAGGCCAGTTGATCCGCTGCCCCGTCAACGGCATTCGAATTGCCGGGCGCTCCACCCAGGGCGTGACGATCTTCGACACCGCCAAGGACGAAACAGTCGTATCCGTTTCGCGGATCACCGAGGACGACGACGAGGACGATGATCAGGAGGCCGATCACGAGGACGGCGATGTGGAAGACGGAGCCGGGCAGTGACGATAGAAACCTTCCTCGCTTATGTTCTGGCCTGCGCAATCCTGTCGATCGTCCCCGGCCCAAATGTAACGGTCATTGTCGCAAACAGCCTGCGCGGCGGCATACGCGCCGGCATGGCGAGCGTTGCTGGAACCCAGCTTGGCGTGTTCATTGCCCTGATTGTCCTGGCGGCCGGTCTCCAGGTGGTCATCCAGAGTGCCGGAATGGTGTTTGATATCATTCGCATGCTCGGTGCCGCCTATCTGGTCTGGCTTGGTGTGAAAATGCTGTTGTCGAGCGGCAGACTGGATATCGAACAGGCGAGCGCCCCGGCACAGCCAATCAGCAGCTATTTCTGGCAAGGGTGCCTGGTGTTCCTGTCGAACCCGAAGGCTCTGGTCTTCTTTGGCGCCTTCATTCCGCAGTTTGTCGATCCGTCTCGCGATGCCTTTCCGCAGGTCGTGGTGCTGGGGCTCACATTCATGGCCGTGACCACGACCCTTGACAGCGGCTATGCGGTTGCTGCCGGCAAGGCACGAGAGATGCTGTCCCGGTCGCGGGTGCGTATGGTGGAGTGTTTTTCCGGCCTGTGCATGGTTGGCGGCGGTCTGTGGCTTGCACTATCGCGGCGTTAGGGCGATAAGTCCGGTCGACAATGGCAAATCAAGGACATTTGGCACCCATGGCCAGGACCGGCTTTTACCCAGGCAGTTTTGATCCGGTAACATATGGTCACCTGGACATCATCGCCCGTTCAGCGCGGCTGGTCGACCGCCTGGTACTTGGTGTCGGCACCCACCATGGCAAGAATTCGCTGCTCGGCGCCGATGAGCGCTTGTCGCTGCTGGCCGACGTCTGCGCACCGATTGCCGATGCAATGGGCATCGACATCGTCGCCGAGACGTTCGATGGTCTCGCCGTCGATGCGGCCGCCGGTTGCGGGGCCGACGTGGTGATCCGCGGCTTGCGCGATGCGACGGACTTTGACTACGAGGTCCAGATGGGCCAAATGAATGCCGCGATGGCACCGCAGATCGAGACGGTGTATATCGTCGCCAGCCCGGCCACGCGAATGATCGCCGCCTCTCTGGTCAAACAGATTGCCGGCATGGGCGGCGATGTGACGCCGTTTGTTCCCGAAGGCTCGCAACGGGCCATCGAACGGGCATTGGAAAAACGAAAGAGTGAATCCACCTAGGAGAGATGCATGTCATATTTCGCAAAGGCCGGTCTGATGACCGGTTTGGCCTTGTTCGGGTTGGTCGCGGCGACGACCGGCAGCGCACAGGCAAACCCGGAAAACACCCTCAATCTGCATCTTGAGTGCGGCAAGGTCGTCATCAAGTTGCGCCCCGATCTGGCGCCCAAGCATGTCGAGCGGATCAAGAAGCTCACCCGCGAGGGTTTCTACAATGGCATCATCTTTCATCGGGTGATCGACGGCTTCATGGCCCAGACCGGCGACCCCACCGGCACCGGCACCGGCGGATCAAAGTACAACGACGTGCCGGCTGAATTCAACAAGCTGCAGTATCATCGCGGCGTCGTTGGCATGGCCCGCTCGCAAAGCCCGAACAGCGCCAATTCGCAGTTCTTCATCATGCTGGCCGATGGCCGGTTCCTCGATGGCAAGTATACCGCCTGGGGCCAGGTCACACAGAACATGGGCTGCGTCGACCGCATTCCCAAGGGAGAACCGCCGGCAAGCCCCGGCAAAATCATCAAAATGGAAATCGAAGCAGACGCACAATAACAGGAGGGCCTCTTGGCTGATCTCGAAAACACACTCCATTTGGACCTGGAGGCCGGCCGCGTGGTAATCGAACTGCGCCCCGACCTGGCGCCAAACCACGTAACCCGCATTAAGGAACTGGCGCGCGCCGGTTTCTACGACGGCACGCCGTTTCACCGGGTGATCGACGGGTTCATGGCCCAGGGTGGCGACCCGACGGGAACCGGGACCGGTGGATCCGACAAGCCGGATCTCAAGTCGGAATTCTCCAATGAACCGCATGTTCGCGGTGTTGCATCCATGGCCCGATCCATGAACCCGAACAGCGCCAACTCGCAGTTTTTCATCTGCTTTGGCGATGCAACGTTCCTTGATGGCCAGTACACCGTTTGGGGCAAGGTCAGCGAGGGCATGGAGCACATCGACGCCTTGCCGCGCGGTGAGCCGGTGCCCGACCCGGGCCGGATCAAGGCCATGCGGGTCGCAGCCGACCAGTAGGGCGCATCAAGGGGGCTTTCTTTGAAAGTTGACCTCTTCGACTTCGACCTGCCTGCACGGTGCATCGCCTTGCGTCCAGCGCGGCCGCGCGACGCCGCCCGGATGCTGATCGTCCATCCCGAACAGGTTGAAGAACTGGTCGACACCGGTGTTCGCGACCTGGTGGCGGAGCTGCGCGCCGGCGATGTTGTGGTGATTAACGACACCCGTGTCATTCCTGCAAGGCTGCACGCCCGCAGGGAACGACCGGGGGCCAGCGGCGCCAAGATCGAGCTTCTTTTGCATCAGCAGATCGACGATGAAGCCTGGTCGGGATTTGCCCGGCCGGCAAAGCGGTTGAAGCCCGGCGACAGGCTTGTATTCGGGTCCGCGACGGGCGATCCGGATTGCAATGGTCTGACGGCATCCGTCGTCGAGATCAAATCGGGTGGCGAGGTCTCGGTGAAATTCGATGTTAGCGGCGCGCGGCTTTCGCAGGCGATTGCCACGTTGGGAGAGATGCCGTTGCCGCCCTATATCGCATCGGCAAGACCGGCCGACAGTCGCGACAGGGAGGACTACCAGACTATCTATGCCCGCACCGAAGGCGCCGTGGCCGCACCGACCGCCGGCCTTCATTTGACGCAGCAAATGTTTGAAGCGCTCGAGAACAAGGGCATCGATATTTGCCGGGTCACATTGCATGTCGGCGCCGGAACGTTTCTGCCGGTCAAGGCCGAGGACACCGAACATCACGCGATGCACGCCGAATGGGGCGAAGTCTCCCGGGAAACTGCTGAAAGACTGAACCTGTGTCGAAAACAGGCCGGACGCATCGTGGCCGTCGGCACGACGACACTGCGGCTGCTCGAGACCGCTGTGGCCAAGACAGGTGAGATCGAACCGTTCAGAGGATCGACCGACATCTTCATCACGCCGGGGTTCGCCATTCGTGGCTGCGACCTGCTGTTGACCAACTTCCACCTGCCGAAATCGACATTGTTCATGCTGGTCAGCGCGTTTTGCGGGTTGGACGTCATGCAGCGCGCCTATGCGCACGCAGTGGCCGGCGGCTACCGGTTCTACTCCTACGGCGATGCCTGTTTGCTCTATCCGAAAGGACGCGGCTGATGTTCGGTTTTGAATTGATCGGCACCGACGGTGGAGCCAGGCTTGGCAGAATTTCGACCAATCGCGGGGAAATCCGCACACCGGCCTTCATGCCGGTTGGCACCGCAGGGACCGTGAAGGCGATCTTTCCCGACCAGGTGCGAGAGACCGGCGCCGACATCATCCTTGGCAATACCTACCACCTCATGCTCCGGCCCGGCGCCGAGCGGGTGCACAGATTGGGCGGCCTGCACAAGTTCATCAACTGGGACCGGCCGATCCTGACCGATTCGGGCGGGTTTCAGGTCATGTCCCTGGCCAAGTTGCGCAAACTGACGGAACAGGGCGTCACGTTTCAGTCCCACATCGACGGTTCCAGTCATGAACTGACCCCCGAACGGGCGATGGAGATCCAGAATTTGCTCGGATCGACGATCCAGATGCAGCTCGACGAATGCGTGTCCTATCCTCACACCGAAGACGACGCCGAGCGTGCCATGCAGCTCTCGTTGCGATGGGCCGAGCGGAGTAAGAAGGCATTCGGCAGGCAACCGGAACACGCCTGTTTCGGCATCGTGCAGGGCGGAATTTTACCCCGGTTGCGCGAAACCTCCGCACAAGGCTTGATGGAAATCGGCTTTGACGGTTACGCGATAGGCGGACTTGCGGTCGGCGAGGGCCAGGAACTGATGCTGTCGACGA
>JAHEJE010000001.1 GCA_024639035.1 Alphaproteobacteria bacterium | reverse complement strand
GGGCTGAGCACATCTTGCAACACGTCGGGATAGTCCTGCGGCACCACCTCGACATCGACCTGGTCGGCGATGATCGTGCCGGCGCCCGGAAACTCGGCCAACATGGTCATCACCCTCTATCCTCTTGCATCGCTCAGGGCCGCCGGAAATGCTTCGGCCAGGGCATCCAGATCCTGCGGCGTGCCGGCACTGATGCGGATGCAACGGTCGAGCGGTGTAACGCCGGGCATACGCACAAAGATGCCGCGCTGTACCAGTGCGCCTAGAACCTTGCGGGCAAACTCTCCGTCCTGCCCGCAATCGACGGCCACGAAATTGGTCGCCGACGGCAGGGTCGCCAGCCCGCTCTCCCCGGCAATCGCGGCAATCCGGCTGCGGGCGGCGTCGACCTTGGCCACCACGTCCGGCAGATGCGCGGCATCGCGTAAAGATGCCAGGGCGCCGATCTGGGCAATGCGGTTGATGCCGAAATGATTGCGGATCTTGTCGAACGCCTTGATCAGACCGGCCTCGCCGATGGCATAGCCGATGCGCGCGCCAGCCATGCCGTAGGCCTTGGAAAAGGTCCGGAAACGGATGACCTTGGGATTGTCAACATCAAGCGACGGCATGGTGCCGGGCGGTGCGAACTCGCCATAAGCCTCATCGAGACATAAAACCGAACCGTCAGGCACATCGGCGATCATGTCGTCGATAGCCGCAGCAGGCCACCAGGTGCCCATCGGATTGTCGGGATTGGCGATGAAAATCAGACGGGCGGCCTCACGCCGGGCCAGCTCGAGCAGGCTTTGCGGGTCTTCGCGATCGTTCACGTAGGGCGTGGTCACCAGCCGGCCGCCGAAGCCGACAGCATGAAAGTTGAATGTCGGATATGCCCCTTGCGATGTGGCGACGGTCACGCCGGGCTCCACGAACAAGCGGTTGACATACTGGAACAGGGCATCGATGCCCTCGCCGATCACGATATTCTCCGGCCCTATGCCATGCCGCTCGGCCAGCGCATGACGCAGGTCGTGGCTTTCCGGGTCGGCATACATCCAGGTTTCCGCCGCTGCCTCGCGCATGGCCGCAAGCGCCTTTGGCGAGGGACCGAAGACGTTCTCGTTGGCGCCGATGCGGGCCCGGAAACGCCGGCCCTGAGCGCGTTCCTGCGCCTCGGGACCGACGAACGGCACCGTCGACGGCAGGCCGGCAATCAGGTCGGTGAACGGATAGTCAACCACCGGGATCAGGCCGCATCGCGATTGAGCGGCTGGCACATGCAATGCACACCGCCGCCGGCCCAGGTGAACATGGTCATATCCGGGTCATAGACGGTAAAACCCATGGCGCGCATCTTGGCGTTCAGATCCTTGGCACCGGCAGTGGACAGAACCCGGTCATCGCCCAGGGCCACGACATTGCAGCCCAGCGCCATGGTTTCCTTGAACGTTGCGGGAATGATCTCGATGCCCTTTGCCCTGATCCATTCGACGACATCTTCGTCAGTCGTATCCAGGCACACAGCGGCGCATTTTTCATTGAGCATGCAGACCATTAGATCGATGTGCACATAAAATGAATCAATCGGCGCATACTTGATATCCCAGCCTTCTGCTGTGAACCAGTCACCGATCTGACGGGCCGCGATGCCCTCGCTGCGGTGATCGGTGTAGCCGATCAGCGCCGCCTGGTCGCCGATCATGTTGAAGTCTCCGCCCTCGAAGTTGCCGGAGCTGACCATATCGTAGACCGGTATGCCATGCTCCAGATAGAACCGCAGGCAGGCGGCGTATTCACCGCGCCGGCGCGGGTTGGCCATCTGGCAGATGACGGCGCCATGAGGGGTCATGAAGCTCGAATCGCGGGCATAGACCTGATAGGGATTGTGCTCATCGAGCGGTAGGAAGTGGCAGGTCACGCCGGCGTCGACATAGGCATCGACCATTTCCCGGTGCTGGCGCATGGCCACCTGCTTGTCGAACTGATAGCCGCGGCGGATGGTATCGCGCACCAGGGCGCTGAAGGCGGCGTTTTCCTCACTCATCCAGCGAAAGCCCTCGACCGGGCCCAACAGCACATCCTGCAAGACGCCGGTTTCCGAGCGCAGATGCCAGTCGGCCATAAACGGCGTGCCGCCACCGACCTTTCGTGCCCGCAACGGCACTGATGGTTCGCCTGTCAGCGTCATGGCATGTCTCCCGGACTCGAAATGAGCGCGCGCCGGCGCCCGCGTTCAATATGGCGCGTCAAAATAGTCCTGCGCGGCAAGGGTGTAAATGAAGATTCGCTCCGCACGCGCTGCCGGGCCTCTTCCAGCATTGACAATGCGGTCGCGCTGCATGCCGCATTTTTCCGCCACCCGGATCGATGACAGGTTTTCCGCCTTGACCTTGCACCAGACATTGCGGGCGTTCAGCCGTTCGATGGCGATCGCCGCCAGGGCGTGAGCGATCTCGGTGCCGTAGCCGTGGTTCCATACCGACGGATCGACGCCCCAGCCGATCTCCGCCACGTTCTTTTCATGGAAAATAATGAAGCCGTCGCCGTGCACCGTGCGCGAATGCCGGCCTTCCGCCGCCAGATGCCAGGTGACACGACCCTTGCGATCCTGGCGGGCCACTGCCCGGGTGATGAACTGGTGCACGGCATATTCGTTGGGATAGCGCACCGCCAGGAAGCGCTGATACTCGATGTCGGTCATATAGCGGGCGAACGCACGGGTGTCGCTCATGGCGATCTCGCGGATACGCAGCGATCTGGTGCCGGTGCTCGGCAATAGGGTCAGTGCGGTCATCTCGACAATTCCAACCTGACGCGGCCCCCTTGGGGGGAATGGTAGACAACTCAAAGCGGCCTTGTCGAGCGTTTTGACGACCTATCTGCCGGCGCTACCAACCGCCGCCGCCGCCACCGCCGCCGCCGCCGCCGGACGAGCCACCCCCTGAAGAGCCGGAGCCGGACGAAGACGGTGTCGCCGCGGCCATGGCGCCAGACATCGAGGACACCATGCCTTCGGTTGCCCGGCCAACATTGTTGCCATCCCAATGCCGGCCACGATACCATCCCGGGTGATAGCCGCCGTCGTCCTGATCCGGCATGACCCGGGCCAGATAATCCGAAAATGCCTCCGACCAGGGCTTTTCCACATTCAGCGCGACGGCATACGGCAGCAGCCGTTCAAACAAGGTTTCAGACATCTCCGGCACGCCCTGCATGTTCATGCGCTCGGCTTCGGCAACCGACAAATAGAGCTTGAAGCCCTCGATGCGATCCATCACTTCGCGGCCAACGGGTGTCGGTGCACGCAGCAGATTGTAAAAGACGACCAGACCGACAAGCAGCAGAGCAAGCACTATGCCCGGCACGGTCATGTACATTTCCAGCGAAATCAAAAGCCAACACAATAAGCCGAGAACGAAAACACCTGCTGCGGCCAGAAGAAATCCGAACACCTTGCGGATCAGTCCGGCGGCCGGGTTGAACAGGCTCCATCGCCCGGCCACGATCAGCAACGATCCGACC
Organism: Alphaproteobacteria bacterium; assembly: GCA_024639035.1. Taxonomy (GTDB): domain Bacteria; phylum Pseudomonadota; class Alphaproteobacteria; order Rhizobiales; family Aestuariivirgaceae; genus JAHEJE01. Next base: position 36,639 of record JAHEJE010000001.1, on the reverse strand, counting down.
AGCGTTCCGACACCAGCAGCGATCATGGTGCCGATTTGATCATCCGGTGGTCTTTGCAGAACAAAAAACGCAACCACCGTCGCAATGGTCAATCCAATTCCAACCACGAAGTGGCCACGGTTGTTTCTGAAAAACACATCCTTATGCTCGCGCAGAATGGCGCTGCGGAAGCTACTGCGCGCCGAGGCATAGCGTGTCGCGCTGTGCTTGGAAAAATCAAACTTGTCGCTGCGCCGAAACAGATGATCGAGCAGAGCCGCTTCACCGGCCGGCAATCCTGAAAGATCCCGGTCAACGGCATGTACTGTCACGTCTTCATCTTCGTCTTCATCGATTCGCACCTTGCCCTTCACCGCAAGTGATATGAACGCGGCGATCAGAGCCTTGGACGCACCGCGTCCTGCCGAAAGGAAGTCCATGTAGTGAATGTAACTGATCGCTGCCGGAGAGAGGTCGTCGGGCGGATGGAACAGCGGGATAATCACCCCCTTGCGCGGATCCCGGCCGACGCGCAGCCATGTCTTGAAGTAGTACAGCAAGACACCGATCGTGCCGCCAAACAAACTCAACAACCCGATGTTGTTGTAGAACCAGCGGCTGGCGAGCTCTGAGGTATCGGGTTCCGTTACAAACCCCTTCGGCCAGCCGGTCGCAACAGTGATGCCTTCGCCGGGCCGAAGAGTTCGCGTGGTCGTGAACTCGGCCATGTTTCCGGCAAGAATGCTAACTCTGAAATCCTTGCCCTTGGCGCCACGCGGCCCAGTATATGCGGCATTTTGAAGAACTTTGGCGCCCTCGGGGGTAACGACCCTGGCCGTCACCGAACGAATGGGAAAACTCCATCGCGTACCGGTCACATTCCAGTAGATTTCATCATAGCCGTCAAAAAAACCAACCTGGTGATCAATCCGATAGCGAAACGTGTAGGTGTAGACGCCAGTGCTCAAAAGTACTGATGCGCGGCCGGCATAGATGCGGATATCCTCATTGATGCGTTCGGTATGATACGGTTCGTCGCGGCCGTCCTTCGACACGCCAAGCAACTCAAAACCGCCGGAGCGCCGGTCGCCGAGTGGCCCGACCGTGTAGACCGGCAAATCACGATAAATGCCGCGCCTGATCTGTCGACCTTCGGCACGCACGCGGATTTCTTCCGTGACAACCACACTGCCGTCAGTCTGGACTTGGATCACACTGTCAAACGACAGAATCTCTTCCGCCGCGATCACCTGCGTGACCGGCAGCAGGATCAGGCAAAATACCAGCGCGGCAAGCCGGTTCATCATCGCTGCACCGCCGCTAAAACTCAACCTTAGGCAGCGCCCGGTCGCCATCGTCCGCAATCTCGAAGAACTCGGCCTTCAGGAACTTGAACCAGTTGGCGACCAGATTGCTGGGAAACGATTCAATGAGGACGTTCAGATTGCGTACGGCGCCGTTGTAATACCGCCGCGACATCTGGATCTCGTTCTCGATGGTCTCGAGCGATTGCTGGAACTCCATGACGTTCTCATTGGCCTTGAGATCGGGATAGTTCTCCATGACGGCGAACAGCTTGATCAGGCCGGCCGACAGAGCGCTTTCGGCCTGGGAGCGCTCGCCCGGCGACTTGCCCTCGGCGTCTTCGGCATTTGCCCGCAGCCGCGTGACCTCGGTCAGCACGTCCTTTTCATGCTTGAGGTAGCCCTTGACGGTGTTGAGCAGGTTGGGAATCAGGTTCGAGCGGCGCTTGAGCTGTACGTCGATGCCGCTCCAACCCTCCTCGACCATGTTCTTGTTCTTCACCAGACGGTTGTAGATCGAGATGCCGTACAGCACCGCTGCGGCGATCAGGGCAAGAATGATGATGGTGAGCGTCATTTGAGATCCCTTGTCATTCCTGGTTGAGATTCAAGCTCGTCATCATAGAGCATGTTCGGAGAAAGTGGGACTCGGATTTGCGCCAGGCAATTCCGCGTACAACCAAAAAAGGCGGCCCGTGGAGGCCGCCCTGTTTGGATTTTCTGTGCCCGAAGTCTGTCAGGCTGCCGCGCCTTCGGTTTCGGTGGCGTCGTCATCGATCATGACCGGGCCGGAGTCCTTGCCCTTTTCGCTCTCATCGCGATCGACCAGCTCGATCACCGCCATCGGGGCGCTGTCGCCATGGCGGAAACCGGCCTTCATCACCCGGCTGTAACCGCCGCTGCGTTCCTTGTAGCGCGGCCCCAGCACATCAAACAGCTTGGACACCTGGTCGACATCGCGAACCTGCGAGATGGCCTGGCGCCGGGCATGCAGGTCGCCGCGCTTGGCGAGTGTGATCAGCTTGTCGACGATCGGGCGCAGATCTTTTGCCTTCGGCAGCGTGGTGACGATCTGCTCGTGCTTGATCAAGGCGGCTGCCATGTTGGCGAACATCGCCTTGCGATGGGCTACCGTGCGGTTGAGCCTGCGGCCCCTGTTGCCATGACGCATAACTGATCTCCTCGGCCTTCGGCGCTCGGCGCCGGGTGTCTAGTAATGTGTTTCGAATTTCTTCGCCAGATCGTCGATGTTCTCCGGCGGCCAATTCGGCACTTCCATACCCAGATGCAGACCCATCTGGGCGAGAACTTCCTTGATCTCGTTGAGCGACTTGCGGCCGAAGTTCGGCGTGCGCAGCATCTCCGCCTCGGTCTTCTGGATCAGGTCGCCGATATAGACGATGTTGTCGTTTTTCAGGCAGTTGGCCGAGCGGACCGAAAGTTCCAGTTCGTCGACCTTCTTCAGCAGGGCTGCATTGAACTCCAGCTCCGGGCTGTCTTCCTCGACAACCTGCTTTACCGGCTCTTCGAAGTTGATGAAGATCTGCAGCTGGTCCTGGAGGATGCGGGCGGCATAGGCCAGCGCATCGTCCGGCGTCATGGAGCCGTCGGTCTCGATGGTCAGGGTCAGCTTGTCGTAATCGAGGATCTGGCCTTCGCGGGTGTTCTCGACCTTGTAGGAAACGCGCTTGACCGGGCTGTACAGGCTGTCGACCGGGATCAGGCCAATCGGTGCGTCTTCGGGCCGATTGCGGTCGGCGGCGACATAGCCGCTGCCGGTCTTGACGGTGAACTCCATGCGCACCTCGGCACCCTCATCAAGGGTGCAGATCACATGATCGGGGTTCAAGACCCGGATGTCGCCGGTTTCCTGGATGTCGCCGGCGGTCACGACGCCGGGGCCTTCCTTGCGCAGCAACAGCCGCTTGGAGCCCTCGGCCTCCATCGCAAAGGAGATTTCCTTGATGTTCAGGACGATGTCGGTCACGTCTTCACGGACGCCGGCAATCGAGGAAAACTCATGCAGAACGCCGTCGATCTGTACAGAGGTCACCGCGGCGCCCTGCAAGGACGACAGCAGCACCCGGCGCAGGGCGTTGCCGAGCGTCATGCCGAACCCGCGCTCGAGCGGTTCTGCGACCACTGAAGCTACGTTCGGGTCGGCGGCCTTGGCGTTCACTTCAAGCTTGTTCGGCTTGATCAGCTCGAGCCAGTTCTTATGGTTCACTTCCATGCTCATGTTCTATCCCGGATGGTTGCAGAGGCGGACCGGCTCCGTCTCCCGGTAAATTTCAAATCAACACACAATCGGCGGGGCAACCGCGTAGCAGCCCGCTGTCACAAACACTCAGACACGGCGGCGCTTGGGTGGGCGCACCCCATTGTGCGGGATCGGCGTCACATCACGGATGGTGGTCACCTGCAGACCGCAGGCCTGCAGGGCACGCAGCGCCGATTCGCGGCCCGAGCCGGGTCCGCAGACCTCGACCTCGACCGTCTTCATGCCATGCTCCATGGCCGCCTGACCAGCCTGTTCGGCCGCCAACTGGGCGGCGTACGGGGTCGACTTGCGCGAGCCCTTGAAGCCCATCTTGCCGGCCGACGACCAGGAGATGGCGTTGCCCTGGACATCGGTGATGGTGATCATCGTGTTGTTGAACGACGAATTCACATGCACGACGCCAGAGGTAATGTTCTTGCGCTCCTTGCGGCGCGTGCGGCTTGGTTCTTTGGCCATTTGTCAGTACCTTTGGCTGAAACTATTTCTTCTTGCCGGCGATTGCCTTGGCGGGACCCTTGCGAGTGCGGGCATTGGTGTGGGTGCGCTGGCCGCGAACCGGAAGTCCGCGCCGGTGGCGCAGGCCACGGTAGCAGGCAAGGTCCATCAGGCGTTTGACGTTCATCGCCGTTTCACGGCGCAGATCACCTTCAACCGAATAATCCGAATCGATCATCTCGCGGATCTGGATAACCTCGGCGTCGCTGAGTTCATTGACGCGGCGGGCGCGATCCACGCCCACCTTCTCACAGATGTCCTCGGCGTTCTTGGCGCCGATGCCGTGAATATACTGAAGCGCGATCAACACGCGCTTGTTCGTCGGTATGTTGACGCCTGCTATACGGGCCACGTCGTCTATCTCCTACAACCGGAAGCGGTCCGTTACCGCTCCTGCTTCTCCAGAAAACGCCAAGCAATGTCTCAATGACACAAGGCTGCGCCCAAGCAGGAGATCGCCCTCCTTGCGGCCAGCCTTGGTAACGACAAGAATGGTGGGTGGTTTAAGCCGGTTTCCGTGTCACGTCAACCAGATAAAACCAGCCATCTTGCCGTCATGCTGCGTCCAATTCCTCCTCGATCTGGCGGGTCACATCGTCGATGTCCGCCATGCCGTCCACGCTCTTCAACTTCCCCTTCGAACGGTAGTAGTCCTGAAGCGGTGCGGTCTCGGCGTGGTAAACTTCCAAGCGATTGCGCACGGTCTCGGCGTTGTCGTCGGCCCGGCGCTTGAATTCGGTCGAACCGCATTTGTCGCAGACGCCATCCGTAGCGGGCTTTTCCATCGTGTCGTGGTAGCCCTTGCCGCATTTGGCGCAGGTGTAGCGGCCGGACACCCGGTCGACCAGCACATCGTCGACGACGGCAATGTCGATCACCGCATCAAGGACGAGGCCTTTGGCCTCAAGCATTGCATCGAGGGCTTCGGCCTGCTCAAGGTTGCGCGGGAAGCCATCCAGAATGAAACCGTTTGCCAGATCGGGCTGGTCGAGCCGCTCTGAGATAGTGGCGATGACGATTTCGTCTGAGACCAGTTCGCCGGCCTTCATGGCGGCGGCGGCCTTGATGCCGTATTCGGTTGCCTCGGCCACAGCCTTGCGCAACATGTCGCCGGTCGAAAGCTGCACAAGGTTGCGACTGTCCTGCAGGCGGCGGGCCTGGGTGCCCTTGCCGGCACCGGGTGGTCCGAGCATGACGAGTTTCATCGGCGACCTCCTCGCAATTTGGCTTTCTTGACCAAACCTTCGTACTGCTGTGCCAACAGGTGGCTCTGGACCTGTGAGACCGTGTCCATGGTCACCGACACGACGATCAGCAGCGATGTGCCGCCGAAATAGAACGGCACCCGGGCATAGGCGGTGAGGAATTCCGGCAACAGACAGACGACGGCCAGATACAGCGCGCCGACGACGGTGATCCGAGTCAGGACGTAATCGATGTAGGCCGCCGTTCTCTCGCCCGGACGGTAACCGGGCACGAAGCCGCCATACTTCTTCAGATTGTCCGCCGTCTCCTTGGGATCGAACATGATGGCGGTGTAGAAGAAGGCAAAGAAGATGATCATCGCAGCATAAAACGCCAGGAACAGCGGCTGGCCGCGGCCCAGCAAGGCGGTGATGAAGGTCAGCCATTCAGGCCCCTGCCCCTGGCTGAAGTTGGCCACGGTGATCGGCAGCAACAGCAGCGAAGAGGCAAAGATCGGCGGAATCACACCGGCGGTGTTCAGCTTCAGCGGCAGATGCGAGCTGTCGCCCTGGAACATCTTGTTGCCCTGCTGGCGCTTGGGGTACTGCACCAGGATACGGCGCTGGGCGCGTTCGATGAACACGATGCCTGCAATCACCACCAGAGCCATGACGATGACGCCGATGATCAAAAAGGTGGAGAGCTGGCCGGTGCGGCCGAGTTCCAACGTTCCGACCAGCGCCGACGGCAACTCCGCCACGATGCCGGCAAAGATGATCAGAGAAATACCATTGCCGACGCCGCGCGCGGTGATCTGCTCTCCGAGCCACATCAGGAACACGGTGCCGCCGGTCAGGGTAATCACTGTGGACGCGCGGAAGAACCAGCCCGGATCGGTTACCACGTTGCCCTGGCCCTCAAGTCCGGCAGCAATGCCGTAAGCCTGCAAGGCGGCCAGTATCACGGTGCCGTAGCGGGTGTACTGGTTCATCTTCTTGCGGCCCTGCTCGCCCTCTTTCTTCAGCTGGGCAAGGTGGGGCGAGACCGTCGTCATCAACTGGATGATGATCGACGCCGAAATGTAAGGCATGATGGTCAAGGCGAAGATGGCCATGCGGCCAAGCGCGCCGCCGGCAAGACCATTGATCCAGCCGAGAATGCCGGTGGCGTTCTGCTGCACGAGACGGGCTAGCTCCACCGGATCGACGCCGGGGATCGGAATGTAGGTGCCCAATCTATAGACAATCAGCGCACCGAGGGTGAACCAGATGCGCTTCTTGAGGTCTTCCGCCTTAGCCAGGGCGGAAAAGTTGATGTTAGCTGCTAACTGTTCGGCTGCCGATGCCATTGTTCATCCTCGCGTATCGCCCTCGTCAGCCAATATCGTGCGGCTGGCACCGGGATGCAACCGGCGCTGAAGGCAGACGCGCTATTCCTTTGCGGTTTCTGCCGCAGCAGATTTGGCCGGTTCGGCCTTGCGCTCAACGAGCTTGATGCTGCCGCCGGCCTTTTCGACCGCTGCTGCCGCCGACTTGGTGGCGTGGTCGATAACCAGATTGACTTTGGCGCTCAGCTCGCCCTTGCCGAGCAGGCGCACACCGTCTCTTGACTTGTTGAACAGCCCGGCTTCCACCATGGCAGCGAGATCGACAGGCTTCTTGATGTCCAGCTTCTTGGCGTCAATGGCAGTCTGCAGCTTGCCGAGGTTGATTTCGTTCCAGTCGAGCCGGTTCGGCTTGTTGAAGCCGCGCTTGGGCAACCGGCGATAAATCGGCATCTGGCCGCCTTCAAATCCGGTCACCGCAACACCAGAGCGCGAGGTCTGGCCTTTCACACCACGGCCGGCGGTCTCGCCGCGGCCGGAGCCGGCACCACGGCCGACGCGCTTGGCATTCTTGCGGGCGCCCGGCTTGTCTGAGATTGTATTGAGCTTCATCGTACTGCTCTATCTTTCGCTTGCGTGTCGTTCAGGGCGTTTCAGTCGATCACCTTGACGAGGTGAGATACCTTGGCAATCATGCCGCGCACGGCTGGCGTATCCTCCAGCGTGCGCCGGCGGTGCAGCTTGTTGAGGCCCAGTCCGACCAACGTGCGGCGCTGGCGGTCCGGGCGACGCAATGCCGAGCCGGTTTGCTCGATCGTGACCGTCTTTCCTGTCTTCTTGTCTGCCATCTGTTCAATCCTTGCAACTCAATCTCGTCCGCGAGATCGCTGGTCTATTCCGCGCCGGCATCGGCTCCGCGACGGCGCGATGTGACTTCGGAGACCTTCTTGCCACGCCGTGCGGCGACGCTGCGCGGGCTTGTCTCGTGGATCAGGGCGTTAAAGGTGGCGCGCACCATATTGTACGGATTCGATGATCCGATCGACTTGGCGACGACATCTTGCATGCCCACACTTTCAAAAACCGCACGCATCGGACCGCCGGCGATGATGCCGGTGCCGGCAGGTGCCGCGCGCAGCACGACCCGGCCCGCGCCGTGGCGGCCCTTGACGTCATGATGCAGGGTACGACCTTCGCGGAGCGGCACCCGGATCAGGCCTCGCTTGGCACTCTCGGTTGCCTTGCGGATTGCCTCTGGCACCTCGCGGGCCTTGCCATGGCCGAAGCCGACCCGGCCCTTCTGGTCGCCGACGACAACGAGTGCGGCGAAGCCGAAGCGCCGGCCACCCTTCACCACCTTGGCGACACGATTGATGTGCACCAGACGGTCTACAAATTCGCTGTCGCGGTCTTCGCGGTCACGTTCTCTCATGGCGCTTGTTACCTGCTTGCCTTTTCGATCCAAATCAGAATTTCAAACCACCCTCGCGGGCGGCGTCGGCCAGGGCTTTCACCCGACCATGATAGATATAGCCGCCGCGGTCGAAGACAACCTCGGCGACGCCTGCCTTCTTGGCGCGTTCGGCGACCAATTTACCCACGGCCTCGGCAGCGGCCTTGTCGCCGCCCGACTTGACCGATTTGCGCAAATCCCCATCGAGGGTCGACGCGGCTGCCACCGTTACGCCCTTGAGGTCGTCGATGACCTGGGCATAGATGTTCTTGTGCGAACGGAAAACCGACAGGCGCGGGAACGTGTTCGGGCGCTGCTTCAATGCCCGGCGCACCCGCTGCCTGCGGCGCTGTGTTGATGTCTTAGAGCCAGCCATAACCAATAGGTCTCCGAATTACTTCTTCTTGCCTTCCTTGCGGAAGATATACTCGTCGGCGTACTTGATGCCCTTGCCCTTGTAGGGCTCGGGGCGGCGCCAATCACGGATTTCCGCGGCCACCTGGCCCACGCGTTGTTTGTCGATGCCGCTGACGACGATCTCGGTCGGTTTCGGCGCCTCGATCTTCACGTCGCTGGGGATCGGAAACACCACATCGTGGCTGTATCCCAGGTTGAGCTGCAGGCCGTTGCCCTGAACCGCAGCACGATAGCCAACGCCGTTGATCTCTAGCGCCTTGGAAAAGCCGTCCGTCACGCCGACCACCATATTGGCGACCAAGGTGCGCGACAGCCCCCATGCCGAACGTGCGGTCTTGCTCTGGTTAACGGCACTTATGACGATTTCTTCGCCTTCCTGTTTAACCACAACATGTTCGACAAGCGCTGTCTGCAGCTCGCCCTTCGGGCCCTTCACCTTCACGGTCTGACCCTCGATTGCGACAGTCACCCCGGAAGGGATTTGAACCGGTTTTTTACCTATACGAGACATGGATCCATTCCCGATCTCTCGTTACCAACATGCGCCGAAACAGGCGCGCCCATAAACATTTTCCCGTGCCGCCTAGAAGACCTTGCACAGAACTTCGCCACCGACGTTCGCATCGCGCGCATCGCTGTCGGACATCACGCCCTTCGAGGTCGAAAGAATCGATATCCCGAGGCCGTTAAACACGGTCGGAAGCGTGTCGACCGAAGCGTAGACCCGGCGTCCGGGCTTGGAGACCCGTTGAATCTGCTTGATCACCGGTTCGCCGTCGAAATACTTCAGTTCGATTTCGAGTTCCGCGCTGGTCCCGTCATGCTGAACCGTGGCGAAACCGCGGATGAAGCCCTCGCGCTGCAGGACCTCAAGCACCCGCTCGCGCAAGCGCGAGGCCGGCGAATTCACCCGGTTCTTGCCGCGCTGCTGAGCATTGCGGATACGGGTCAACATATCACCAATCGGATCAGTGACTGCCATTTCAGTTGTCTCCTCTCGTCACTCGCTCAGCGATTACCAGCTCGACTTGACCATGCCGGGGATCAGCCCCTGGTTGGACAAATCGCGCAAGGAAATGCGTGACATCTTGAGCTTGCGATAATAGCCGCGCGGACGTCCGGAGACATCACACCGGTTGCGAACTCTGTTCGGGCTGGAATTACGCGGCAATTCGGCCAGTTTGAGCTGGGCATCGAAGCGCTCTTCCATTGACAAAGACTGGTCGGTTGCAATCGCCTTCAGCCGAGCGCGCTTGCTTGCGTACTTCTTCGCAAGTGCTTTGCGCTTTTCGTTCGCTTCGATTGCGCTTTTCTTTGCCATTTTCTATCTACCTCGTTGTCTTTCACTGCCGCTTGCCGGCCGGTCAGGCTGCCTGACGCTGCCGCTTGCGAAACGGGAAATTGAACCCTTCAAGCAGGGCATAAGCTTCCTTGTCGGTGGTGGCGCTGGTGCACACCACGACATCGAAACCCCACACCTGATCGATTTTGTCGTAGTCGATTTCCGGAAATACCAGGTGCTCTTTGATGCCGGTCGCATAGTTGCCGTTGCCATCGAAACTGGTTGCCGAAAGGCCGCGAAAATCGCGAACCCGCGGCAGCGCGATGGTGATGAAGCGGTCGAGAAATTCATACATGCGCGCCTTGCGCAGGGTGACTTTCACGCCGACCGGCATCTCTTCACGGACCTTGAAATTGGCGATCGACTTGCGCGCCTTGGTAATCACCGGCTTCTGGCCGGCAATCTTGGTCATTTCCTCAAGCGCCACGTTGACCATCTTGGAATCGCCGACGGCCTCGCCAACACCCATGTTCAGGACGATCTTTTCCAGCTTGGGAACCTGCATCGGGTTGGTGTAGTTGAACTTTTCCTGAAGCGCCGGACGCACCACCTTGTCGTAGTGCTGTCTCAGACGCGGTACATACGCATCAGCCATCGATCACTTCTCCAGAGCGTTTGGCAACCCGGACCTTGCGGCCGTCTTCGAGCACCTTGTAGCCAACCCGGGTCGGCTTGTTGTCCTTGGGATCAAGCAGGGCGAGATTGGAAATGGCGATCGGCAGCTCCTTGCTGACGATGCCGCCTTCCTGGCCGGCCGACTGGCGCTGGTGACGACGCGCAACATTGATGCCCGACACGATCACCCGGTTGTCCTTGGGCAGAACCTTGACCACATCGCCTGAGCGGCCCTTGTCGCGACCGGCGATCACAGTCACGCGATCGCCCTTCCTGATTTTCATTTTCACCGGCATTTACAATACCTCCGGGGCAAGAGAAACGATCTTCATGTGCTTCTTGCCGCGCAATTCGCGGGGAACGGGGCCAAAGATGCGGGTACCGACCGGCTCACCCTGATTGTTGATCATCACCGCCGCATTGCGGTCGAAACGGATCACCGAACCGTCGCCGCGGCGAATATCCTTGGCCGTGCGGACGACGACGGCTTTCATCACCGTGCCTTTCTTCACGCGGCCGCGCGGGATCGCCTCCTTGACCGACACCACGATGATGTCGCCGACGCGCGCGTACTTGCGCTTGGAGCCGCCGAGCACCTTGATGCACTGCACCCGGCGGGCGCCGGAGTTGTCAGCGACGTCGAGATTTGTTTCTGCCTGAATCATGGCATTACCCGTTTTCCTGTCGCGCCAGGCCCAGCAACTGGACCACAAGCAATCAACACTTATTCATCTACCGCGAACGCCCACATCAGGCGTCGGCGGCCGCTACCTTTTCGAGCAAGTTCCAGGTCTTGCTCTTGGAGACCGGACGGCACTCCTCGATCCGCACCACATCGCCGATCTTGGCCGCATTGGCCTCGTCGTGGGCATGGTATTTCTTGGTCCGCCGGACCGTCTTCTTCATCACCGGATGAGTGAAACGGCGCTCGACATTGACAACAATGGTCTTGTCCGCCTTATCGCTGACAACAACGCCCTGAAGGATGCGTTTTGGCATCTCAATCTTTCTCCAACTAGCTCGCGTCAGCGCTTGCGCGCCGAGCGGTCTGCATCGTCTTGATGCGCGCAATATCACGCCGTACCTGGCGAATTCGCGCTGTATTCTCGATCTGTCCCGAGGCTGTCTGGAAGCGCAGGTTGAACTGCTCCTTCTTCAGCTTGATCAGCTCGTCGCCAAGCTGGTCCTCGGTCATCGCTCTTACGTCACTGGCTTTCATCGGTCCTGTATCCTCAAATCAACCGGCGGCGCTATTCGCCAAGCCGCGCCACGAAACGCGTCTTGATCGGCAGTTTGGCTGCGGCCAAACGCATGGCCTCTTCGGCGATCTCGCGCGACACGCCGTCGATCTCGAACATCACCCGGCCAGGGTTGACCCGGGCTGCCCAGTATTCCGGCGTGCCCTTGCCCTTGCCCATGCGCACTTCGGTCGGCTTCTTGGAAACCGGCACATCGGGAAACACGCGGATCCAGACACGGCCGGCACGGCGCATGTGGCGGGTCATCGCGCGGCGCGCCGCTTCGATCTGGCGCGCTGTTATCCGCTCCGGTTCCATCGCTTTCAGGCCGAAGGCGCCGAAATTGAGGTCGTAGCCACCCTTGGCCGCACCGTGGATGCGTCCTTTGTGCTGCTTACGGAACTTTGTGCGCTTTGGCTGCAACATTGTTCTTGTCCCTAAACCCTAATCAAAACCTATTCAGACAAACTCAGGCACGATCGCGCCGTGAGCCACCGGGGCGTCCACCGGGGCGGCCACCTTCCTGCGCTTCCGCCAGGCGCCGTTCCTGCGCCATCGGGTCATGCTCGAGAATCTCGCCCTTGAAAATCCACACCTTGATGCCGTTGGTGCCATAGGCGGTGTGGGCAGTGGCGTAACCATAGTCGACGTCGGCGCGCAGTGTATGCAGCGGCACCCTGCCCTCGCGATACCATTCGGTACGGGCGATTTCCGCTCCGCCCAGCCGGCCGCCACAGTTGATGCGGATGCCAAGCGCACCCATGCGCATGGCCGATTGCACGGCGCGTTTCATGGCACGGCGGAAGGCGACGCGACGCTCAAGCTGCTGGGCGATGTTCTCGGCCACCAGTGTCGCATCGATTTCAGGCTTGCGGACTTCGACGATGTTCAAATGCACGTCGGTGCCGGTGATCTTGGCGACTTCCCGGCGCAGCTTTTCGATGTCGGCGCCCTTCTTGCCGATGACCACGCCCGGACGGGCCGAATAGATCGTCACCCGGCACTTCTTGTGCGGCCGCTCGATGACTATTTTCGAAACCCCGGCCTGGCGCAGCTGCTCCTTCAGGTACTTGCGGATGCGCATGTCCTCGTGCAGCAGACGGCCGTATTCATTGCCTTCGGCATACCAGCGCGAGTCCCAGGTGCGGTTGATTCCGAGCCGCAGCCCAATCGGATTGACTTTCTGACCCATCAGGCGGCCTCCTCAACCTGCCGAACAACGATCGTAAGCTGGCTGAAGAACTTCTTGATGCCACCGACCCGGCCACGTGCCCGCGGCTTCCAGCGTTTCATCACCATGTTCTTTCCTACATATGCCTCGGCAACAATCAGCTCGTTGATGTCGAGGTCATGATTGTTTTCCGCATTGGCGATTGCCGATTCCAGCGTCTTCTTGACGTCCTTGGCGATGCGCTTGCGCGAAAACGTCAAATCGGCCAGTGCAGCATCAACCTTCTTGCCGCGAATTTGTGCGGCAACGTCGTTGAGCTTCTGCGGGCTGATGCGCAGCAGGCGGTTTACAGCCTTGGCTTCGTTTTCCGCCAGCGCGCGTTCTTTTGAGCTCTTGCCCATCAGACCTAAACTCTCCTTGCCTTCTTGTCCGATGCGTGACCGTAATAGGTCCGCGTCGGAGCGAATTCACCCAACTTGTGGCCAACCATGTCTTCGGTCACCAGAACGGGGACGTGCTTTGTGCCATTGTGAACGGCGAATGTCAGGCCGACGAACTGCGGCAGGATCGTCGAACGCCGGCTCCAGGTCTTGATCGCCTGGTTGCGACCGGACGCCCGCGCGGCATCGGCCTTCTTCAACAAATATCCGTCGACAAACGGACCTTTCCAAACTGAACGTGCCATAACAGCTAGTGCCCTTATCTCTTCTTGCGCTGGTGGCGCGAGCGGACGATGAATTTATCGGTCGCCTTGTTGGACCGGGTGCGTTTGCCCTTGGTCGGCTTGCCCCATGGGGTTACCGGATGACGGCCACCGGAGGTGCGGCCTTCACCACCGCCGTGCGGGTGATCGATCGGGTTCATCACGACACCGCGTACCACCGGCTTGCGGCCGAGCCAGCGCGAACGCCCGGCCTTGCCGATCGAGGTGTTCATGTGGTCCGGATTGGACACCGCGCCGACGGTGGCCATGCATTCGGAGCGAACCATGCGGGTCTCACCGGATTTCAGCCGCAGCAGTGCGTAGCCCTGATCGCGGCCGACCAGTTGAACGTAGGTGCCGGCGGAGCGGGCAATCTGACCGCCCTTGCCGGGCTTCAGCTCGACGTTGTGCACGATGGTGCCGATCGGCATTGCCGACAGCGGCATGGCGTTGCCGGGCTTCACATCAACCTGGCTTGCAGACGAGATGACCTTGTCGCCGACGCTGACACGCTGCGGTGCCAGGATGTAGTTCTGCTGGCCGTCTTCATATCTGATCAGCGCGATGAACGCAGTCCGGTTCGGGTCATACTCGATCCGTTCCACGGTCGCGGAAACGTCGTGGGTTACACGGCGGAAATCGATCTTGCGGTAAGTGCGCTTGTGGCCGCCACCGCGGTGGTAGGCGGTCACACGGCCGACATTGTTGCGGCCGCCGCTCTTGGTCAGGCCCTCGGTCAGACCCTTGACCGGCTTGCCCTTCCACAGACCGGAACGGTCCACGATCACCAGCTGGCGCTGGCTCGAGGTGTTGGGTTTGAAGGATTTTAATGCCATTTGCTCGCCTCAGTCCCTACTGCTCAAAGGCCGGTTGTGACGTCGATGGAATGGCCTTCGGCCAGGGTCACGACGGCTTTCTTTACATTGCTCTGCTGGCCAAGCATGCCGCGGAAGCGCTTGATCTTGCCCTTGCGCACCAGTGTGTTGACAGCAGTTACCTTGACATCGAACAGACTTTCGACCGCCTTCTTGATCTGCGGCTTGGACGCCGTGCGCGCGACATTGAACACAACCTGGTTGTACTCAGACGCTATGGTCGCCTTTTCGGTGATCGCCGGCGACAGTATGACATCGTAGAGTTTCTCGGTGCTCATTTGTAACGCGCCTCCAGCGCTTCGACCGCCGACTTCGTCAGCACCAGCTTATGCCGCTTCAGGATGTCGTAGACATTGATGCCCTGAACCGGAAGCACATCGATGTTCGACAGATTACGCGCAGCGAGTGCGAAATTCTGGTTCACCTCGGCACCGTCGATGATCAAGGCATTGTCGAGACCGAGCTTAGCAAAAGCGGCCTTCAGTTCCTTGGCCTTCGGGGCCTTGCTCTCAGCCTTGTCGAGCACGATCAGCTCGCCGGAGCCGGCCTTGGCCGACAGCGCATGGCGCAAGGCCAGGGCCCTGATCTTCTTCGGCAGACCGATGGCATGGCTGCGCACACGCGGGCCGAATGCCTTGGCGCCGCCAACGAAGATGTTGGCGCGGCGGCTGCCGTGGCGGGCGCGGCCGCCACCCTTCTGGCGGCCGAACCTGGCGCCGGTGCGGTTGATCTCGCCGCGGGTCTTGGTCTTGTGAGTGCCGGCCTGGCGCTTGGCAAGCTGGTATACAACCATGCGGTGAATGATATCTTCGCGCGGCTCGAGCCCGAAAATGTGATCGGACAGATCGACCGTGCCGGCCTTTTTGGCCTCTAGTGTTTGAACGTCGGCTTTCATCGCTCGGTATCCCTATTCCTCACTGGCCGGCGTATCGGCGGACGTGTCGGCCTCCTCGGCAGGTGCGTCTTGTGCTGCGGCACTGCCGGCCGGCGCCTTGAACGCTCCGGGAAACGGTACGCCGTCCGGCAACTTGCGCTTGACCGCATCGCGCAGGAAAACCCAGCCGCCCTTGGCGCCGGGTACGGCGCCGTGGACCAAGATCAGGCCACGCTCGGGATCGGTGCTGACAATCTTCAGGTTCTGCGTCGTCACCCGGTCTGAGCCCATGTGGCCGGCCATCTTCTTGCCCTTGAACACCTTGCCGGGGTCCTGGCTGTTGCCGGTCGAACCATGCGCACGATGTGAAACCGAAACGCCGTGCGAGGCGCGCAGGCCGCCGAAGTTCCAACGCTTCATGGCGCCGGCGAAACCCTTGCCGATCGAAACGCCGGTCACGTCGACATACTGTCCGGCGACAAAGTGATCGGCGGTGATTTCGGCACCGACCTCGATCATGTTGTCGGTCGAGACGCGGAACTCGGCGAGCTTGCGCTTGGGCTCGACCTTGGCGACGGCAAAGTGGCCGCGGTCGGCGCGCGTCATGCGCTTTACCTTGGCGTTGCCCACGCCGATCTGCAAAGCGGTGTAGCCGTGCTTTTCCTCAGTCTTGTGGGCCACGACCTGGCAGTTCTCCAACTTGAGAACAGACACAGGGATGCTTGCACCTTCATCGGTGAAGACCCGTGACATTCCGACTTTCTGGGCGATGACACCTGAACGCATCGATCCCAACTCCTCCAAATAAGCTCTCTAGAGCTTGATCTCCACATCGACACCGGCGGCCAGATCGAGCTTCATCAAAGCATCGACGGTCTGTGGTGTCGGGTCGACAATATCAAGCAAGCGACGATGGGTCCGGGTTTCGAACTGCTCGCGGCTCTTCTTGTCGACATGCGGCGATCTGTTAACGGTGAACCGCTCAATCCTTGTCGGCAACGGAACCGGGCCGCGCACCTGCGCTCCGGTCCGCTTGGCCGTGTTCACGATCTCCAGCGTCGATGTGTCCAGGACACGATGATCGAACGCCTTCAGCCGGATACGGATGTTTTGCCTTTGCATTTTCCAGATCCCATAAAATCAAACGCCGGTTTTGTATCCGGCGCCTGATTGCCAATCGTTACTCGATAATCCCTGCCACGACGCCGGCGCCGACGGTGCGGCCGCCTTCGCGGATGGCGAAGCGTAGTTTCTCTTCCATCGCAATCGGGCAGATCAGCTCGACCTCGAAGTTCACATTGTCGCCCGGCATCACCATCTCGGTGCCCTCCGGCAGGGTCACAACCCCGGTCACATCCGTGGTCCGGAAGTAAAACTGCGGACGGTAGTTGGCAAAGAACGGCGTGTGACGGCCACCCTCTTCCTTGGTCAGAATGTACGCCTCGGCCTTGAACTTGGTGTGCGGCGTTACCGAGCCGGGCTTGCACAGCACCTGGCCACGCTCAACACCCTCGCGGTCAACACCGCGCAGCAGCGCGCCGATGTTGTCGCCGGCCTCGCCGCGGTCGAGAAGCTTGCGGAACATCTCAACGCCGGTGCAGGTCGTCTTCTTGGTGTCGCGGATGCCGACAATCTCGATCTCCTCGCCAACCTTGATCACACCGCGCTCAATACGTCCGGTCACAACCGTGCCGCGGCCGGAAATCGAAAACACATCCTCGATCGGCATCAGGAACGGCTGGTCAATCGGACGCTCGGGCTGCGGGATGTACTCGTCCACCGCCGCCATCAGCTCAAGCACCGAGTTCTTGCCGATCTCGTCGTTCTTGTCCTCAAGCGCCGCCAACGCCGAGCCCTTGACGATCGGAATGTCGTCGCCGGGGAACTCATAAGAGCTCAACAGCTCGCGAACTTCCATCTCGACCAGCTCGAGCAGCTCTTCGTCGTCAACCTGATCGACCTTGTTGAGGTACACAACCAGGGCCGGAACGCCAACCTGGCGGGCCAGAAGGATGTGCTCGCGGGTCTGCGGCATCGGGCCGTCGGCCGCCGATACAACCAGGATCGCACCGTCCATCTGGGCGGCACCGGTGATCATGTTCTTCACATAGTCGGCATGGCCGGGGCAGTCGACGTGGGCATAGTGCCGGTTGGCGGTCTCATACTCGACGTGGGCCGTCGAAATGGTGATGCCACGGGCCCGCTCCTCGGGCGCCTTGTCGATGTTGTCGTAAGACGTGAACTGGGCACCGCCGCTCTCAGCCAGAACCTTGGTGATCGCCGCCGTCAGCGACGTCTTGCCATGATCAACATGGCCAATCGTGCCAATGTTGCAGTGCGGCTTGTTGCGCTCAAATTTTTCCTTGGCCATTCCTAATCTCCGTAACTCAGTTCTCTTGCTAGAGTTGGCTCTTTATTAGACGCTCGCCTGACCTCAGGCGTACTTTGCAACCACTTCCTCGGCCACATTGCGCGGCACTTCGGAATAATGGTCGAACTGCATTGTGTAATTGGCGCGGCCCTGGCTCATCGAGCGCAGGTTGTCGACATAACCGAACATGTTGGCCAATGGCACCATGGCGTTGACGATCTGGGCGTTGCCGCGGCTGTCGGTGCCGGCAATCTGTCCGCGCCGCGAATTCAGGTCGCCGATGACGCCGCCGAGATATTCTTCGGGCGATGTGACCTCGACCTTCATGATCGGCTCCAGCAGGATCGCACCGGCCTTCTGCATGGCCTCGCGCATCGCGGCACGGCCGGCGATTTCGAAGGCAACGGCCGATGAGTCAACGTCGTGGTAGGCGCCGTCATACAACTTGGCGATCACATCGACCACGGGGAAGCCGGCAACGACGCCAGAGCCCATGACCGAAGCCATGCCTTTTTGCACTGCGGGGATGTATTCCTTGGGTACGTTGCCGCCGGTGACGGTGTCCTCGAAGACAAAACCCGAACCCTTTTCGCCAGGCTCAAGGGTTACCTTCACGCGGGCAAACTGACCCGACCCACCGGATTGCTTCTTGTGCGTGTAATCGACATCGCAATTCCTGGTGATGGTCTCGCGGTAAGCCACCTGAGGGGCGCCGACATTGGCGTCGATCTTGAACTGGCGACGCAGGATGTCGACCTTGATGTCGAGGTGCAGCTCGCCCATGCCCTGAATGATCGTCTGGCCCGATTCCTGATCGGTCGAGACGTAGAACGACGGATCTTCATTGGCCAGCTTGGCCAGCGCCATGCCGAGTTTTTCCTGATCGGCCTTGGATTTCGGCTCGACCGACTTGGCGATGACCGGATCGGGGAAATCCATCTTCTCCAGAATGACCGGCTTGGCCATGTCGCAGATCGTGTCGCCGGTACGGGCTTCTTTGAGGCCCACCAGAGCGATGATGTCGCCGGCGTGAGCCTCGGAAATTTCCTCGCGGCTGTTGGCATGCATGAGAACCATGCGACCGATGCGGTCGGTCTTGCCCTTGGTCGAATTCAGGACGGTCGAACCCTTGGAGACCTTGCCGGAGTAGATCCGGGCGAATGTCAGCACGCCATACGGGTCGTCCATCAGCTTGAAGGCCAGCATCGACATCGGCTCGTCGTCGGCCGAGCGGCGGACCACGTCTTCTTCGGTCTTGGGGTCGACACCCTTGATGGCCGGAACGTCCAATGGCGATGGCAGATAAGCAACAACCGCATCGAGCAGGGTCTGAACACCCTTGTTCTTGAACGCCGAGCCGCAAAGCACCGGGAAGAAGTCACCGCCGATGACCGCCTTGCGCAACAACGCATCGATGGTCTCGACTGACGGCTCGTCGCCGCCGAGATAGGCTTCCATGGCACCTTCATCGAGCTCAACACAAGCCTCGATCATCTCGACGCGGGCGGCCTCGGCCTTGTCCTTCAGGTCGGCCGGGATTTCCTCTTCGTGGAATTCAGCGCCGAGATGTTCGTCTTCCCAGACAACGGCCCGCATCCGCACCAGGTCGATGATACCCTTGAATTCATCCTCGGCACCGATCGGCAGCTGGATGGCGATCGGGCGGGCGCCAAGGCGCTCCTTGATGTCGCCCAGACACTGATCGAAGTCGGCGCCGATTTTGTCCATCTTGTTGCAAAAGACAATGCGCGGCACCTTGTATTTGTCGCCCTGGCGCCAGACCGTCTCGGTCTGCGGTTCGACACCGGCGTTGGAATCCAGCACACAGACGGCGCCGTCGAGCACGCGAAGCGAGCGCTCGACCTCAATGGTGAAGTCGACGTGGCCGGGGGTGTCGATGATGTTCAGCCGGTGATCCAGCCAATAGGTCGTGGTGGCGGCGGAGGTAATCGTGATGCCGCGCTCCTGTTCCTGCTCCATGAAGTCCATGGTTGCAGCGCCGTCGTGCACTTCACCGATCTTGTGGCTCTTGCCGGAATAGAACAGAATCCGCTCGGTCACCGTGGTCTTGCCGGCGTCGATGTGCGCCATGATGCCAAAGTTGCGATAGTCTTCGATATTGTTCGTGCGGGCCATGTGCCTGATCTCCGTAGATATCTACCAGCGGTAATGGGAGAAGGCGCGGTTCGCCTCTGCCATCCGATGGGTATCCTCCCGCTTTTTCACCGCCGTGCCGCGATTGTTCGCGGCATCCATCAGTTCGCCCGACAAACGGTCTACCATTGTTGTTTCGTTGCGTCCGCGTGCGGCCTTGATCAGCCAGCGAATGGCGAGCGCCTGACGGCGCTCTGAGCGGACTTCCACCGGCACCTGATAGGTGGCGCCGCCGACCCGGCGTGAACGCACCTCGATGGCCGGACTGACGTTCTCCAGCGCCTGGTGAAAAACGCCAAGCGGATCCTGCTTAGCCTTGCCTTCGATGCGCTCGAAGGCGCCGTAGACGATACCTTCCGCGGCCGACTTCTTGCCATCGACCATCAGGTTGTTCATGAACTTGGACAGCACGAGATCGCCGAACTTCGGATCCGGGTTGATCACTCGTTTTTCTGCGCGGTGGCGACGGGACATATTGGATTAACCTCTCAACGAACCGCTTATTTCGGACGCTTGGCGCCGTACTTGGAACGGCGCTGACGACGGCTCGAGACACCCTGGGTGTCGAGTACGCCGCGAATGATGTGGTAACGCACGCCGGGAAGATCCTTGACGCGGCCGCCGCGGATCATGACCACCGAGTGCTCCTGGAGATTGTGGCCCTCACCGGGGATGTAACTGGTCACCTCAAAGCCATTGGTCAAGCGAACGCGCGCGACCTTGCGCAGCGCCGAGTTCGGCTTTTTCGGCGTGGTGGTGTAGACGCGCGTGCAAACGCCCCGCTTCTGCGGGCATGCCTGCATCGCCGGAACCTTGTTGCGCTTGAGCGGCGCGGTGCGCGGCTTGCGGATGAGCTGATTGATCGTCGGCATATCGAGCTGTGCTCTTTCAGACCCTAGTTAATTCCAATTTTCCACGGACCGTTCGCCCATGCGCGCTGTTGCGCATGAATAAAAAGCGCTGCGGCATCCGGTCCAGACGATACCCAGCACTTCCAAAACCAGAGGACCGCATAGCGCACCGGCTACGAGGTCATGTCCTGATCTCTATTCGCTTGCTTTCCGGCAACGTCTAAGTGCTCAAGGCACTTACGGCTTACCACCCGAAAGTCGGCGCGAACATACCCATCGAACCCAACATCGTCAAGCCCCGGCATGATTAAAATTTTAGCCGCGAATCCGGTGATTTAGGGACCGAACGGTATCTATTGCGCCGGTTGTGTTTTTGCAAGTGCGAAATACATCGATTTCTGATTTTGCACTGCACAAGCGACCATAGTGATGCCTTGTTTTCTCCACCTGGGGGGCAAATTGCGGTCATACGGTCGCCGCGGCCGGGCGGGCATAATTCGCCGCGACGGCATGTAAGTGGAACGGGAGATGATGAGTATGGACCAGTCAACGCGTACATGGTGGCACGAACTTAACACCTGGGAACCGGAATCGGCGCTGGCATTCTATGGCCGCACGCTGGGGTGGGAGTTCGAGGACGCTGAGCTGCCGGACGGCAGCGAGTACTGGATCGCCAGCAAGGAAGGTGCACCGGTGGGCGGCGTTTTTGGCCTCAAGGACCCGGATTACAACGGAATTCCGTCGCACTGGATGACCTATATGGCAGTGCCGGACATTGCCCATGCCGAGCGGGCGACGGTCCATGCAGGCGGCGAAGTCATGCGTCCGGCCACGCATATTGCCGGGGTCGGCCAACTTGCCGTGGTCAGCGATGCCTCAGGCGCACTGATCGGTCTCATTCAACCCGAAAGCGGGCACGCACTGGCGCAGACCCTGCCCCACTAAATCCGATGTGACTTTGACACAGAAATGAAAAACCGCCCGACGGATGTTTCCGCGGGCGGCTTTTATTGTGTGTCGATTGCGGCAGAGATCACTCGGCCGCCGGTAGTACGCCCTCACCGGCCTTGGCCTGCTCTTCGACGATGAGCGTATCGCGCTTGTCGGCGATTTCCTTGTAGCGTGACAGGGCGCCGCCGGTTCCGGCCGGAATGAGCCGGCCGACGATGACGTTCTCCTTCAGACCTTCAAGGCTGTCCGACTTGCCGTTCACAGCGGCATCGGTCAGCACCCGCGTCGTCTCCTGGAACGACGCCGCGGAGATGAAGCTGCGGGTCTGCAGGCTGGCCTTGGTGATGCCGAGCAGAACCGGCACACCGCTTGCGGGTTTGTTGCCCTCCGCCTCGAGCCTGGCATTGATTGTGTCCAGTTCAGTGCGGTCAAGCTGCTCTCCGGCCAGCAGACTGGAGTCACCACGCTCGGTGATTTCGACCTTCTGCAGCATCTGGCGGACGATCACCTCGATGTGCTTGTCGTTGATGCCGACACCCTGGAGGCGATAGACCTCCTGAATCTCGTTCACCAGATACGAGGCCAGTTCCTCGACGCCCTTGATGGCAAGAATATCGTGCGGCGCGGGATGGCCATCGAGCAGGTACTCGCCCTTTTCGATAAAGTCACCTTCCTGGACCGGCAGATGCTTGCCTTTCGGGATGAGGTATTCCGCCGGATCCATCGCCTCGTCCTCGGGGACGATACGAATGCGCCGTTTGTTCTTGTAGTCGCGGCCGAATTCGACCCGGCCCGAGATTTCCGCGATGATGGCGTGATCCTTCGGGCGACGGGCCTCGAACAGTTCGGCAACCCGCGGCAGACCACCGGTGATGTCGCGTGTCTTGGCGCTTTCCAGCGGATTACGCGCCAACACGTCACCCGAGGACACCTTCGAGCCCGGCTCGACGGACAAGATGGCATCCACCGAAAGCAGGTAGCGGGCCTCGCCGCCGCGCTTCAGCTTCAGGACTTCACCCTTCTTGTCCTTGATGACGATCGCCGGCTTGAGGTCCGATCCGCGCGGGCTCGAACGCCAGTCGACGACAACGCGATTGGTGATGCCGGTCGATTCCTCGGTGACTTCGTTAACCGACACACCGTCGACAACATCCTCGAACTCAACACTGCCATCGACCTCAGTCAGGATCGGGCGGGTATAGGGATCCCATTCTGCCAGGCGCAGACCGCGCTTGACGTCATCGCCCTCGTCAACCAGCAGGCGCGAGCCATAGGTCAACTTGTGAACCGCACGCTCGTTGCCCTTGTCGTCCGAAACGACGAGGGCGCTGTTGCGGCCCATGACAACCAGCTTGCCGGTGGAATCCTTCACCACATCCTTGTTGCGGATCGAGATCACGCCGTCGTGGTTGGTTTCGATGAACGACTCATCGAGAACCTGCGCGGTTCCGCCGATGTGGAATGTCCGCATGGTCAGCTGAGTGCCCGGCTCGCCGATCGACTGGGCCGCGATCACACCGACCGCCTCGCCGAGATTGACCTTGGTGCCGCGGGCCAGGTCGCGGCCGTAGCACTTGCAGCACACGCCGAACTTGGTCTCGCAGGTCAGAACGGAGCGGATTCGCAGCTCCTGGAGGCCCGATTGCTCGATAACATCGAGATGTTCTTCCATCACCTCTTCGCCGCGCGGCACCATGATTTCGCCGGTGTCGGGGTGAACGGCATCTTCAGCAACGGTGCGGCCAAGGACGCGCGAACTGAGCGAAGCGATCACTTCACCGGCGTCGATCATCGGCCGCGCGGTGATGTAGTTCTCGGTGCCGCAATCGTCCTCGGTGATGATCGAGTCCTGGGCAACGTCCACCAGGCGGCGGGTCAGATAGCCCGAGTTGGCGGTCTTCAACGCAGTATCGGCCAGACCCTTGCGGGCGCCGTGGGTCGAGTTGAAGTACTCGAGCACCGACAGGCCTTCCTTGAAGTTGGAGATGATCGGGGTTTCGATGATTTCACCCGATGGCTTGGCCATCAGGCCGCGCATGCCGGCCAGCTGTTTCATCTGGGCCGGAGAGCCACGGGCACCGGAATGGGCCATCATGTAGATCGAGTTGATCGGTACCTCGCGGTTGGTCTCTTTATCGATCTGAACTGACGAAATCCGCGCCATCATCTCATCGGCCACCTTGTCGGTGCACTTGGCCCAGGCGTCGACGACCTTGTTGTACTTCTCGCCCTGGGTGATCAGGCCGTCGATGTACTGCTGTTCGTATTCCTTGGCCAGGTCGCGGGTCTCGCCGACCAGCCCTTCCTTGGTGTCCGGGATCACCATGTCGTCCTTGCCGAAGGAAATTCCGGCCTTGAAGGCATGGTGAAAGCCGAGCTGCATGATCTGGTCGCAGAAGATGACCGTCTCCTTCTGGCCGCAGTGGCGGTAGACCTCGTCGATCATCTTGGAGATGTCGCGCTTGGTCAGCAGTTTGTTGCACAGATCAAGCGAGATGCCGGGAACCTTCGGCAAGCGCTCGCCAATCAGCAGCCGGCCCGGGGTCGTTTCATAGGTCTTGGCAACCGCATTGCCGTCGTCATCCAGATAACGGAAGCGGCCTTTCACCTTGGCGTGCAGCGACACCACGCCGGTGTGCAGTGCGTGTTCGACCTCCTGCACATTGGAGAACAGCATGCCCTCACCCGGCTCATTCTGACGTTGCTGCGATACATAGTACAAACCCAGCACGATATCCTGCGACGGCACGATGATCGGCTGGCCGTTGGCCGGGTGCAGGATGTTGTTGGTCGACATCATCAGCACGCGGGCCTCAAGCTGGGCTTCGAGCGACAGCGGCACGTGAACGGCCATCTGGTCACCATCGAAGTCGGCATTGAATGCCGCGCAGACCAGAGGGTGTAGCTGGATCGCCTTGCCCTCGATCAGGGTGGGCTCGAACGCCTGGATGCCGAGGCGGTGAAGTGTCGGAGCGCGGTTGAGCAGGACCGGATGCTCGCGGATCACCTCATCGAGGATGTCCCAGACCTCCGGTTTTTCCTTCTCGACCAGTTTCTTGGCCTGCTTGACCGTCGACGACAGGCCTTTGGCCTCAAGCCGCGAATAGATGAACGGCTTGAACAGCTCCAGCGCCATCTTCTTGGGCAGGCCGCACTGGTGCAGCTTCAATTCCGGGCCGACCACGATCACCGAACGGCCGGAATAGTCGACGCGCTTGCCAAGCAGGTTCTGACGGAACCGGCCCTGCTTGCCCTTCAGCATGTCGGATAGCGATTTCAGCGGACGCTTGTTGGCGCCGGTGATGGTGCGGCCGCGGCGACCGTTGTCGAACAGCGCATCGACGGCTTCCTGCAGCATGCGCTTTTCGTTACGGATGATGATGTCCGGCGCGCGCAGCTCAATAAGCCGTTTCAGCCGGTTGTTGCGGTTGATCACCCGGCGGTAGAGGTCGTTCAGGTCGGATGTGGCAAACCGGCCGCCGTCGAGCGGCACCAGCGGGCGCAGCTCCGGCGGGATCACCGGCACGACCTGCAGGATCATCCATTCGGGCTTGTTGCCGGAGTCGATGAAAGCCTCGACAACCTTCAGGCGCTTGGCCAGCTTCTTCGGCTTCAGCTCGGTGGTCGCCTCGGCGATTTCAACCCGCAGGTCGTCACGCAGCTTTTCAAGATTGATGCCGGACAGCAGCTCGCGCACGGCTTCAGCGCCGATGCCGGCGGTAAAGCTGTCTTCGCCATACTGATCCTGGGCGGTGAGGTATTCCTCCTCGCTGAGGAGCTGCAGCGGCTTCATCGGTGTCAGGCCCGGTTCGAGCACAATGTAGTTCTCGAAGTACAGGACCCGCTCGATGTCCTTAAGCGTCATGTCGAGCAACAGACCAATGCGGCTCGGCAGCGACTTCAGGAACCAGATATGCGCCACAGGTGCTGCCAGCTCGATGTGGCCCATGCGCTCGCGGCGCACCTTGGCCAGCGTCACCTCGACACCGCACTTCTCGCAGATGATGCCTTTGTACTTCATCCGCTTGTACTTGCCGCACAGGCACTCGTAGTCCTTGATCGGGCCAAAGATGCGGGCGCAGAACAGGCCGTCGCGCTCCGGCTTGAAGGTCCGGTAGTTAATCGTCTCAGGCTTCTTGATCTCGCCGAACGACCACGACAAGATCTTCTCAGGCGAAGCGATGCCGATTCTGATCTGGTCGAATGTCTGGGGCGGACCCGCCGGGTTGAAGACGTTCATGACCTCTTGGTTCATCGGGCTTTCCACTCCTGTTTGCGGATCGGGCAATCCGCGTGTGGGCTTTCAGTCTTGTGTTCGCAAACACAACTGACAATCAATTCTTCAAACCGGCGCCGGATTTCTGAACCCGGCGCCGGCAAAACACTTAGGCGTCGCTGGTCGTGCGCAGATCGACGTTGAGGCCGAGCGAGCGCATTTCCTTGACCAGCACGTTGAAGCTCTCCGGGATACCTGCTTCGAAGGTGTCGTCGCCGCGCACGATGGCCTCATAGACCTTGGTGCGGCCGGCCACGTCGTCCGACTTCACGGTCAGCATTTCCTGCAAGGTGTAGGCGGCGCCATAGGCTTCAAGGGCCCAGACCTCCATTTCACCGAAGCGCTGACCACCGAACTGGGCCTTGCCGCCCAGCGGCTGCTGGGTGACCAGGCTGTACGGGCCGATCGAGCGGGCATGGATCTTGTCGTCGACCAGATGGTGCAGCTTCAGGATATAGATGTATCCGACGGTCACATCACGGTCGAACGGTTCGCCGGTGCGGCCATCATAGAGCTGCACCTGTCCGGATGATTTGAGACCGGCGGCCTCGAGCATCTCCGAAATATCGTCCTCGTGCGCACCGTCGAACACCGGCGTGGCCATCGGCACGCCGCGGCTGAGATTGCCGGCCAATTCGACCAGGCCATCCTCATCCAGGGCATCGATGGTTTCGTTCTTGCCGTAGATCTCCGTCAGCTGGTTCTTGACCGGCTTGATCTTCTGGTTCTCGTTGTAGGCATCGAGCATCTCGCCGATCTTCTTGCCGAGGCCGGCACAGGCCCAGCCGAGATGGGTTTCGAGAATCTGGCCGACGTTCATGCGGCTTGGCACGCCAAGCGGATTGAGCACGATATCGACCGGCTGGCCATCCTCCAGGTACGGCATGTCCTCATCGGGCACGATACGCGAGACCACGCCCTTGTTGCCGTGGCGTCCGGCCATCTTGTCGCCGGGCTGGATCTTGCGCTTCACGGCAACGAAGACCTTGACCATCTTCATGACGCCAGGCGGCAGTTCGTCGCCACGCTGGAGCTTTTCGACCTTGTCGAGGAAGCGGTCTTCCAGACGCTTTTTCGATTCCTCATACTGCTCGCGCATGGCTTCCAGTTCGCCGAGGGCCTTTTCGTTGCCCAGCGCGATGTTCCACCACTGCGAGCGCGGCATGTCCTCCAGCATCGCCTGGGTGATCTTGCCTTCGACCTTGAAGCCCTTGGGACCGCCGGTTGCGACCTTGCCGAGCAGGAAGTCGCTGAGACGGCCATAGGAGTTGCGGTCGAGGATCGCCAGTTCGTCGTCACGGTCCTTGGCCAGGCGTTCGATTTCCTCACGCTCGATGGCCAGGGCGCGTTCGTCCTTGTCGATGCCGTGGCGGTTGAACACCCGCACTTCGACCACCGTACCGGTGACGCCCGGCGGCAGCTTCAGGCTGGTGTCGCGGACATCCGACGCCTTCTCGCCGAAGATCGCCCGCAGCAGCTTTTCTTCCGGCGTCATCGGGCTTTCGCCCTTCGGTGTGATTTTGCCAACCAGGATGTCGCCCGGATTAACCTCGGCGCCGATATAGACGATGCCGGCTTCATCCAGGTTCTTCAGCGCCTCTTCGCCGACGTTTGGAATGTCGCGGGTGATTTCCTCGGGGCCGAGCTTGGTGTCGCGGGCCATGACGTCGAATTCCTCGATATGGATCGAGGTGAACACGTCATCGCGCACCATGCGCTCGGACAACAGGATGGAGTCCTCGAAGTTGTACCCATTCCACGGCATGAAGGCGACCAGCACGTTCTGGCCCAATGCCAGATCGCCAAGATCGGTCGACGGGCCGTCGGCGATGATATCGCCGGCCTGTATGCGATCGCCGACCCGGACCAGCGGACGCTGGTTGATGCAGGTGTTCTGGTTCGAGCGCTGAAACTTCTGCAAGGTGAAGATGTCGACGCCGGATTTGGTCGGGTCGGTTTCTTCCGTCGCCCGGATGACGATGCGCTTGGCATCGACCTGGTCGACGACACCGGTCCGCTTGGCGGTAATCGCGGCGCCAGAATCACGCGCCACCACGGCTTCCATGCCGGTGCCGACCAGCGGTGCATTGGTGCGCACCAGCGGCACCGCCTGACGCTGCATGTTCGAGCCCATGAGTGCCCGGTTGGCATCGTCGTTCTCGAGGAACGGAATAAGCGCTGCCGCGACCGAAACGAGCTGCTTGGGCGAGACGTCGGCGTAGTCCACCCGATCCGGAGTGACGACCAGAACGTCGCCATGATGCCGGCAGGTGATCAAGTCCTCGGTGAACTTGCGGTCCTTCGACAAAGGCACGTTGGCCTGGGCGATGTAGTGCTTGGCCTCCTCGATCGCCGACAGGTAGTGGACGTCGTCGGTCACCTTGCCCTTTTCAACCTTGCGGTACGGGGTTTCGATGAAGCCGTACTTGTTGACCCGGGCGAATGTCGCCAGCGAGTTGATCAGGCCGATGTTCGGGCCTTCCGGCGTTTCAATCGGGCAGATGCGGCCATAGTGGGTCGGATGCACGTCGCGGACCTCAAAACCGGCGCGTTCGCGGGTCAGGCCACCCGGCCCCAGCGCCGACAGGCGGCGCTTGTGGGTGATTTCCGACAGCGGGTTGGTCTGGTCCATGAACTGAGACAACTGCGAGGAGCCGAAGAATTCGCGCACCGCGGCAGCCGCCGGCTTGGCGTTGATCAGGTCATGCGGCATCACCGTGTCGATGTCGACCGACGACATGCGCTCCTTGATGGCGCGCTCCATGCGCACCAGACCGAGGCGGTACTGGTTCTCCATAAGCTCGCCCACCGAGCGCACCCGGCGGTTGCCGAGATGATCGATGTCGTCGATATCGCCCTTGCCGTCGCGGAGGTCGGCGAGGTGCTTGACCACGGCCAGAATGTCTTCCCTGCGCAGGGTGCGCATGGTGTCCGGCGCATCGAGTTCCATGCGCATGTTCATCTTCACCCGGCCGACGGCAGACAGGTCATAGCGCTCATCGTCGAAGAACAGGCCATTGAACAGGGTTTCGGCGGTTTCGCGGGTCGGCGGCTCGCCCGGGCGCATGACCCGGTAGATTTCAAGCATCGCCTGGTCGTAATTTTCCGCCTTGTCTGCGGCCAGGGTATTGCGGATGAAGCCACCGGTGTTGATGTGGTCGATATCGAGCAGGTTCAGTTTCTTGTAGCCGGCCTCCTTCAGGCCTTCGAGCAGCTTTTCGTCGATCTCCTGGCCGGCCTCGCCATGGATGATGCCGGTCTTGCGATCGACCAGCTCGTCGGCCAGATAGTGACCATGCAGGTCTTCGTCCTGAATCAGCAGCTCCTTCAAGCCTTCATCGGCCAGCTTGCGAGCCAGGCGTGGGGTGATCTTCTTGCCGGTCTCGACGACGACCTTCTTGGTCTTGGCGTCGACCAGATCGCTGGTCGGCTTCAGGCCGCGGTAGCGCTCAGGATCGAAGGTGGTGCGCCAGCCGCCTTCCTTGGTCTGGGTGTAGGTCACGGTGTTGTAGAAATGATGCAGGATTTCTTCGCTCTCGAGGCCGAGTGCCAGAAGCAGGGTGGTCACCGGCAATTTGCGCCGGCGATCGATGCGGACGTGGATGATGTCCTTGGCATCGAACTCGAAATCAAGCCACGAACCGCGGTAAGGAATGATGCGTGCGGCAAACAGCAGCTTGCCGGATGAATGGGTCTTGCCCTTGTCGTGGTCGAAGAACACACCTGGCGAACGGTGCATCTGCGAGACGATCACGCGCTCGGTGCCATTGACGACAAAGGTGCCGTTGATGGTCATGAACGGCATGTCGCCCATGTAGACATCCTGTTCCTTGATGTCCTTCACCGACTTGGCGCCGGTGTCCTGATCGATCTCGAACACGATCAGCCGCAGGGTGACTTTCAGGGGCGCAGCATAGGTCATGCCGCGCTGCTGGCATTCCTCGACATCGTACTTCGGATCTTCGAATTCATAGGACACGAACTCGAGCATCGACTGACCGGTAAAGTCGCTAATCGGAAACACCGATTTGAACACAGCTTGCAGGCCCTCGCTCGGCCGCCCACCTTCTGGATTGTGAACCTGCAGGAACTGATCGTAGGACTCCTTTTGCACCTCGATCAGATTTGGCATCTCGGCAACCTCGGCAATGTTGCCGAAAAACTTGCGAACCCGTTTGCGACCAATGAATGTCTGCGCCATGTCAGTTCCTTCGCCAGGAGTCCGGGCTGGCCCGGACGTCATTTCGCGTGTTCAGCCGGTCAACACCAGCCAGGGCCGAACACGGCGATGAAAATCAGTTGCTATACTCAAACAAAATCTTCTGCATCCCGGCGGCCGTCGGACCGCCGGGATGCGATTGTCGATCGAACTACTTCAGCTCAACAGAGGCACCGGCCGCTTCGAGCTTGCCTTTGATCTCCTCGGCTTCAGCTTTGGCAACGCCTTCCTTGATCGCCTTCGGTGCGGCTTCAACAAGGTCTTTGGCTTCTTTCAGGCCAAGTGCGGTAATGGCACGGACCACCTTGATGACGTCGATTTTCTTTTCGCCGAACGAAGCAAGGACAACGTCGAACTCGTCCTTTTCCTCGACCACGGCGGCATCGCCGCCAGCACCGGGAGCGGCGGCAACGGCAACCGGAGCGGCAGCCGATACACCCCATTTCTCTTCCAGCAGCTTGGACAGCTCAGCGGCTTCCATCACCGTCAGGCCTGACAGTTCTTCAGCAATTTTTTCAATATCAGCCATTTTCACTTCTCACTTTTAATCGGTTTGAACCAGTTCAAGTTTCAATCAGGCCTTCAGGCCGCTTCCTTGGAGGCATATGCGCCCATCACCCTTGCGAGTTGACCGGCAGGCGCCTGCAAAACGCCGGCGATGCGGGTCGCAGGTGTGCTGATCATGCCGACCAGCTTGGCCCGCAGTTCATCGAGCGACGGCAGTTCGGCGAGCGCCTTGACGCCGTCGACATCCAGCATCGTCGGCCCCAGAGCACCGCCGAGAACAACGAGCTTTTCGTTCTTCTTGGCAAACTCTGCGACGATCTTGGGTGCCGCAACCGGATCATCGGAGTACATGACCACCGTTGGACCGGTGAACAGTTCCTGCAATCCGGCAGCGTCCGTGCCTTCAAGAGCAATCTTGGCAAGGCGGTTCTTGGCAACCTTGACGTTGCCACCCGCCTCGGCCATCTGACCGCGCAGATTGTTCATCTGCGAGACCGTCAGGCCCAGATTGTGGGTAACGACAACAACGCCGGTGGTTGAAAACACCTGGTTGAGCGCCGTTACGAGCTTTTTCTTTTCAGCTCTATCCACTTGCTCTCTCCATTTTGCCTTTCGGGACACCGCGAGCATTCGCGATGCCGTCAGGCGGTTGGACCAACCGCTTCAACGCTGATACACACCGACCGGTGTTCCGGCAGATGAGCATCGCCGAAGCGGCACTCACTTGCCTGTCGCCCGTTCCGAAAGCAGTGCTCCGGTTCAGGTCCCGTGAGGTTCAAACCGACCGTCTTGGACGCGTGTCCAGTTACGATCCGTTTTCACACCCATCTCATGCAGGCCGGTGGTTTAAGCAGACCAGCGGGTTTCGTCCCCCGGTCTCCACCTGCAATCTCGGACAGGTCTTCAAATCGGCCACTCCAGCCTGGGCTGAAACGACCGTACCGGTCAGGCGCGTGGTATTACGCCTGACCGGAATTGCTTGCTTGCAAACGCTTTCACGCCGGTCAGGCGGAAACGCTTGCTATGTCCACGCTCAGGCCAGGGCCCATGGTCGACGTCAGGGACAGCTTCTTGACATAGGTTCCCTTGGCGCCGGTCGGCTTGGCCTTCATTACGGCATCGACGAATGCCTTGATGTTGCCTTCCAGGGCATCGTTGGCAAAGCTGGCCTTGCCAACACCGGCATGGATGATGCCGGCTTTCTCGACGCGAAACTCCACGGCACCGCCCTTGGCCGCCGTAACGGCGGCCGCAACATCCGGCGTTACCGTGCCGACCTTGGGGTTCGGCATCAGACCACGCGGGCCGAGAACCTTACCCAACCGGCCGACCAGCGGCATCATATCCGGCGTCGCGATGCAGCGGTCGAAGTCGATCTTGCCCTTCTGGATGCTCTCCATCAGGTCTTCGGCACCGACGATGTCGGCGCCCGCCTGCTTGGCCTCATCGGCCTTGGCATCCTTGGCGAACACGGCGACACGCACCGACTTGCCGGATCCGTTCGGCAACTGGCAGACGCCACGCACCATCTGGTCGGCATGGCGCGGATCGACGCCCAGGTTCATCGCGATCTCGATCGATTCATCAAACTTCGCGTTGGCCCGCTCCTTGATCAGGGCAACGGCCTCGGCCAGAGCGTACGGCTTGCCGCGTTCCAGGCCGTCCAGGTTTTTGCGAATTCTCTTTGCTTGCTTTGCCATCTGCCCTACCCCACGACTTCCAAGCCCATCGAGCGGGCGGAACCGGCAATGATCTTTGCCGCCTGATCGAGATCGCGGGCGTTCAGATCGACCATCTTCTGCTCGGCAATCTCACGCACCTGCTTGGCGGTGACCTTGCCGGCCACTTCGCGGCCAGGCTCCTGCGAACCCTTGTTCAAATTTGCCGCCTTCTTCAAAAAGTAGGACGCCGGTGGCGTCTTCATGTCGAAGACGAACGACTTGTCCTGGAACACGGTGATCACCGTCGGGATCGGCGATCCCTGTTCGGCATTTTGCGTCGCCGCATTGAATGCCTTGCAGAATTCCATGATGTTCACGCCACGTTGACCCAGAGCCGGACCGATTGGCGGCGACGGGTTGGCCTGACCGGCTGGAACCTGCAGCTTGATGTAGCCTGCAATCTTCTTTGCCATCTCTCGTGCTTCCTCTTACGGGCGCCGGGTCAGCGGTGCCCTAAGGCTGAGGTTTGGTGGTCCGGTCCGCCTTCAGCATGGCAACGCCAAGGCAGCACCTCCCACCGGTTTAACAGACACGTGCAAAACCCTGATCGCTCAGAGTTTTTCCACTTGTCCAAATTCAAGCTCGACCGGGGTCGGGCGGCCGAAAATCGACACGGCAACCTTTACCCTGGCGCGCTCGTCATCGACCTCTTCAACCAAACCGTTGAACGAGGCAAAAGGTCCATCGGCGACACGAACCTGCTCGCCGATTTCGAACGTGATCATCGGCCGCGGGCGCTCGACGCCTTCCTGCACCTGGTGCAGGATACGGGTCGCCTCTTCTTCCGAAATCGCGATCGGTTTGTTGTCAGACCCAAGGAATCCCGTCACCTTGGGGGTATTCTTGATCAGATGATAGGCCTGATCTGTCATCTCCATCTTGACCAGCACGTAGCCGGGAAAAAACCGCCGCTCGCTGGCCACCTTGCGGCCGCGGCGCATTTCCACGACTTCCTCGGTCGGCACCAAAACCTCTTCAAACAGGTCGTCCAGACCGCTGGCGGCAGCCTGCTCCTTGATCGATTCGGCGACTTTCTTCTCGAAGTTCGAGTACGCGTGAACGATATACCACCGCTTGGTCATTGTGCTTTCACCAGCCGCCGTTTCTAATTGCCGTACAGAACCAGATTGACCGCCCAGCGCAGGACGGTATCCACGCCGACGAAGAATATCGACGCCAGGGTGACCATGATCAGCACCATGACGGTCGTGATCACGGTTTCACGCCGCGTCGGCCAGGTTACCTTGCTGGTCTCCTGTCGAACCTGCTGAATGAACTCAAACGGGTTCGTTTTCGACTTTGCCATTTCAACCAATCCTGCAGCGCCCGGCAGTCCGGCGCCAACCTCTGTTTCAACGGACCACCTATATTGTGACTCGGGATCCGATCTTCAATCTGGCAGGGGCGGAGGGTCTCGAACCCCCGACCTGCGGTTTTGGAGACCGCCGCTCTACCAACTGAGCTACACCCCTTGTCTGAGTTCTGAAGACCGACGATCGAAATTCCGTCCCCTGTCTTCAGTCCTGTGTCTTCCGGCCTTACTCGATAATCCCTGCCACAACGCCGGCGCCGACGGTGCGGCCGCCTTCGCGGATGGCGAAGCGTAGTTTCTCTTCCATCGCAATCGGGCAGATCAGCTCGACCTCGAAGTTCACATTGTCGCCCGGCATCACCATCTCGGTGCCCTCCGGCAGGGTCACAACCCCGGTCACATCCGTGGTCCGGAAGTAAAACTGCGGACGGTAGTTGGCAAAGAACGGCGTGTGACGGCCACCCTCTTCCTTGGTCAGAATGTACGCCTCGGCCTTGAACTTGGTGTGCGGCGTTACCGAGCCGGGCTTGCACAGCACCTGGCCACGCTCAACACCCTCGCGGTCAACACCGCGCAGCAGCGCGCCGATGTTGTCGCCGGCCTCGCCGCGGTCGAGAAGCTTGCGGAACATCTCAACGCCGGTGCAGGTCGTCTTCTTGGTGTCGCGGATGCCGACAATCTCGATCTCCTCGCCAACCTTGATCACACCGCGCTCAATACGTCCGGTCACAACCGTGCCGCGGCCGGAAATCGAAAACACATCCTCGATCGGCATCAGGAACGGCTGGTCAATCGGACGCTCGGGCTGCGGGATGTACTCGTCCACCGCCGCCATCAGCTCAAGCACCGAGTTCTTGCCGATCTCGTCGTTCTTGTCCTCAAGCGCCGCCAACGCCGAGCCCTTGACGATCGGAATGTCGTCGCCGGGGAACTCATAAGAGCTCAACAGCTCGCGAACTTCCATCTCGACCAGCTCGAGCAGCTCTTCGTCGTCAACCTGATCGACCTTGTTGAGGTACACAACCAGGGCCGGAACGCCAACCTGGCGGGCCAGAAGGATGTGCTCGCGGGTCTGCGGCATCGGGCCGTCGGCCGCCGATACAACCAGGATCGCACCGTCCATCTGGGCGGCACCGGTGATCATGTTCTTCACATAGTCGGCATGGCCGGGGCAGTCGACGTGGGCATAGTGCCGGTTGGCGGTCTCATACTCGACGTGGGCCGTCGAAATGGTGATGCCACGGGCCCGCTCCTCGGGCGCCTTGTCGATGTTGTCGTAAGACGTGAACTGGGCACCGCCGCTCTCAGCCAGAACCTTGGTGATCGCCGCCGTCAGCGACGTCTTGCCATGATCAACATGGCCAATCGTGCCAATGTTGCAGTGCGGCTTGTTGCGCTCAAATTTTTCCTTGGCCATCTCTTTGCTTCCTTACATTCGCACCGGGGTCCAATCTCCCGAGCCTTGCGTTTGCTGCCTCCGTGGGAAGGCGTTTGGCGAAACATTCGCGCCGGTCATGTGGGCCTTGCCTCGCAAACCTGGAGCGGGTGAGGGGAATCGAACCCCCATCTTCAGCTTGGAAGGCTGTTGCTCTACCATTGAGCTACACCCGCCATGACGTTCGTCGATTTACCTCTCGTTCGCGTTTTCCGGGCGCTGCAATTCCAAGCCAGACCTTGGTGGAGGGGGTTGGATTCGAACCAACGTAGGCATAGCCAACGGGTTTACAGCCCGTCCCCTTTAGCCACTCGGGCACCCCTCCTTTTGATGTATACTGGCGGTCCCTGGAATTGGGTTTTCAGCACGACTGCGCGCAAAACTATTGGCCCGGCTGTTTGAACCGGGCTTACATGGCCGCTTTATGCTTTGACATTGCTGTGCTGTCAACCTCAAACGGGTCCGGAAAAACGGCCACGGGTCAAAAAGTTGACGTTTCGTGGCCAACGCCCCAAACAACCAGAAATTCGCTGCTTGAACAGTCCAAACAGGATATAGGGACAAGGGATCATGGGTGCCAGGAAAGAATCACGTCGAATCCGCCAGGTTCCGCCGCGCTCGCGCGAAATCATCTACGGTTTCCATCCGGCCGTCGCAGCATTGCGTAACAGCAAGCGCGTTGTCCACCAGGTGCACGTGACCCGCAACATGGCGGAACGGCTGGGCGACGATCTCAAGGCGGTCGAAGGACGGATCGAGATCCTGCGTCCGGCCGATATCGACCGGCTCACCGGGCCGGGGGCAGTGCATCAGGGCATCGTCATCGAGGCCGCTCCCCTGGCCCAGCCCGACCTTGAGAGCATCGGCGCCGATGGACCGGTGGTGGTGCTCGACCAGGTCACCGATCCACACAACGTCGGCGCCATCGTGCGGTCGTGCGCGGCCTTCGGGGTCAAGGCGGTGGTCATGACCGCGCGGCACAGCCCGGAGGCATCCGCCGTACTTGCCAAATCGGCCTCGGGGGCGCTTGAGCATGTCGCAATCGTCAAGGTCACCAATCTGGCCCGGGCCATCGAGCAGCTCAAGGATGCCGGGTTCGCCGTCATCGGGCTCGACAGCGAAGCCCCCGCCACCATCGAGCAGATGTCCCTGCCCGGCCCGCATGCGGTGGTCTTGGGCGCCGAGGGCAAGGGCCTGCGGCAGCTGACCCGAAAGAGCTGCGATGCAATGGTGCGCCTTGACCTGCCCGGCACGCTGACCAGCCTGAACGTATCGAACGCGGCGGCGCTGGCGCTGTATGCGCTGGTCAGGCGCTGAAAACAGGCGATCCCATCCATCGTCACACTTGCGCAACGCAGCGAAGCTCTCTAGACAAGACCCGTTTCGGCAGGCGACCACCCTGCCCCGAACGCCGGCTTAGCTCAGTTGGTAGAGCACCTGATTTGTAATCAGGGGGTCGCGGGTTCAAATCCTGCAGCCGGCACCAATTAAAACAGCCATATCAACGCCTTACAAATTATCAAATTTGCTTCGCTATTTGATTATGAAATCGGTCATCACCCGGTCATCACGAGAATTGGTTTTAA
>JAHEJE010000047.1 GCA_024639035.1 Alphaproteobacteria bacterium | reverse complement strand
CTCGATGGCGTGTTTGAAGCCGCGCAGGTTGATGAAGCCGAGGTAGATGGTGAAGAAAACGGCACCGATAACCAGCCACAGCACAACCAGTGGCAGCTGTGCGCCGAAGACCGGGATCTTGAAGAAAACAATTTCGCCAATGACTTTTGCAATCGGCGCCGTGGCCGAGTTGATTGTATCGTCGATGCTGGCATAGGCCGGCAGTGAAAACATCACGAGCGCTGCTAGCGCGATAAGAATGCGTTTCATTGGTCCCTCCCCAGGGAACTGGAAATGTGATTGAAATCCCGGCCGCGGTGTTTACGGAACGACCGTGACGGGAACCGAAGATGTCTGAACCAGATTGGAGGCCACTGATCCGAACAGAAGCGTTTTCAGGTTCGAGTCGCCGCGGCGGCCGATGAATACCTGCGCCACCTCGTGTTCGCCAGCCAGCTCGTTGAGGGTATCGGCCGGATGCCCGTGCCGCACGACAGTGGTGGCCTCAATGCCCGCATCGCTCAATTGCCTGGCGATCGGATCGATGATTGAGATCTGCGCACGCTCGAGTTCTTCTTCGCGACGCTGGTGGCGCTCGGCATTTTCCTCCGGTGTGTTGAAGGAGTATGGCGACCACTCGATGACGTGGGCGACGATGATCTTGGCTTTGCCTCGTTTAGCCCGTTCAAGAGCAAACTCAACGGCCCTGCTGCTGCCGGAACTCCCGTCAACAGCAAGGAGAAAACTATTGGTCATGCGCATTTTCCCCTATCAGTGGCACATGCTACATCAGCATCTGCGATGGCTCTTTTCCCCCCTTTTGAGAAGGAGTGTTGTTGTCGAACCCGTACCTTATCGCTACGGCATACGTCCAAAGTAGTGCCACTTTTGTCTGATTTGTGACGCCAAGGTGGGCAACTGGCCTCATGCCCTCGGTGTTCTGGTCCCATGATTGGGGCTTCCACGGCCTTGCTGTCTCAAGGGCCGTGCCTATTTCCGGGTCACCTTGTAGACGGCGCCGGCGAAGTCGTCGGTAATCCAGACCGCACCGTCTGTGGTCTCGTAAACGTCGACTGGCCGGCCGATGACTTCTTCGTTGCGCTCGAAACCGGTGATGAACGGTTCCTCGGTGATCTGCCCACCTGGATGAAACCGCACCAGAACGATGTCGTAGCCGGATTTGGTCGACCGGTTCCACGACCCATGGCGGGCGACCAGCGCCACCGTGCCCGGCTCCATGTCTTTTTGATGGCGCAGGAATTGAATCGACAGCGGTGTCGAGTGGGCCGTGAACATGTGCACAGGTGGGGTGAATTCGATCCCGGCTGGCGCCTTGTCGCCGAAATCCGGGTCGGGCACATTGTTTTCATTGACGAACGGCCAGCCGTAGTGATTGCCCTGTTCGACCAAATTCAGTTCTTCGCGCGGAAAGTCGTCGCCGAGGATATCGCGGCCGGCATTGACGGCGTAAAGCTGACCGGTCTTGGGATGCCAGTCCATGCCCACCGAGTTGCGCAAACCGCTGGCAAACACTTCCGCGGTTCCGCCTTCGGTAAATCGAACAATAGAGGCGCGCCAACTATTTTCCTCGATGCAGACATTGCAGCTGGACCCGACTGAAACGTAGAGCCGGCCATCGGGGCCGCGGGTGATCGTTCGGGTGTTATGACCCCCATCGTTGGGCAGGTTGTCGAACACGGTGTGCAGGCGTTCCAGCCTAGCCTGATCGGGATCATTCTCATCGCGCAGGGCATAGGCGGATATGCGGTGGGACTCGGCGATATAGACGGTGTCGCCTTCGATCATCAGGCCATGCGGCCGGGTCAAGCCCCTGAGCAATACGGCGGCACTGTCGCTGCGACCGTCGCCATTGCCGTCGGCGCGCACCAGCAAAACCTTGCCGTCACGGGCAGCGGTGACGATGAAATTGCCACCTTGAGTCTGCCTGATGACCCGTGCCCTGCCGAGCCCGGTGGCGAATACGGTGAAACGGTAGCCGTCGGCGATATCCAGCCTGCCCTGCAAGTTGTTTTCGCCGGCATTATCGCTTGCAGCGACGGCGGGCCGGACACTGGCGGTTGGTGACAAGGAGAGAAATCCCGTCACGGCTCCGGCAGCTATCAGGCCAGCATGGATTGCGATGCGGAACCACATGACAATCCTTATACAGCAAAGGGCGCGAAAGTTTATCTTTCACGCCCTCTTTCAGGGTTAATTGGTTAAGACCGAAAAAGGGTCAGAACAAACCTTCGATTTCGTTGGCATCGTTCAGACGGATGCTTTCGGCCGCCGGCTTGCGCGGCAGGCCGGGCATGGTCATGATCTCGCCGCATATGGCAACCACGAAGCCTGCGCCGGCGGACAGGCGTACCTCACGGACCGGAATATCGAAACCTGTCGGCGCGCCGCGCCAGTTCTGGTCTGTGGTGAAGGAATACTGGGTCTTGGCCATGCATACCGGCAGATTGCCGTAACCGGCGTCTTCCCACTGTTTGAGCTGGTCCTTGATCTTGCCATCGGCAATGACGTTGTCGGCGCGGTAGATGCCCTTGGCCACGGCTTCGATCTTCTCGAATAGCGAGAGGTCGTCACCATACAGCGGCTGGTAAGCGGCCTTGCCCTCGGCGATGACGTCGACAACCTTCTGGGCCAGCGCCTTGGTGCCTTCGGAGCCTTTTTCCCAGTGCTGGCACAACACCGCATCGGCGCCCTGGGCGGCGCAGTAATCCTGCACGGCCTGGACCTCGGCATCGGTGTCGGTGATGAAATGGTTGATGGCGACAACTGCCGGTACGCCGTATTTC
Organism: Alphaproteobacteria bacterium; assembly: GCA_024639035.1. Classification (GTDB taxonomy): domain Bacteria; phylum Pseudomonadota; class Alphaproteobacteria; order Rhizobiales; family Aestuariivirgaceae; genus JAHEJE01. Next base: position 9,322 of record JAHEJE010000047.1, on the reverse strand, counting down.
TTCATGTTCTCGATATGGCGGCCGAGGTTTGAACAGCCATCGGCGACAGCGGCAACGTTTTCCGGACCGAGGTCGGCGCGGGCGACACCGCCGTTCATCTTGAGCGCGCGGATGGTGGCGACGATGACTACTGCCTTTGGCGACAGGCCGGCCTTGCGGCACTTGATGTTCATGAACTTCTCAGCACCGAGGTCGGCGCCGAAACCGGCTTCGGTAACCACATAATCGCACAGCTTGAGGGCGGTGGTCGTCGCGACAACCGAGTTGCAGCCGTGGGCGATGTTGGCAAACGGGCCGCCATGGACGAAGGCCGGGTTGTTCTCCAGGGTCTGCACCAGGTTGGGCTGCACGGCGTCCTTCAGCAGCACGGCCATCGCGCCGGCGGCCTGGATGTCGCGGCAGTAAACCGGTGAGCGGTCGCGGCGGTAGGCAACGATCATGTTGCCGAGGCGCTCTTCGAGGTCGGCAAGGTCCTTGGCCAGGCACAGGATGGCCATGACTTCAGACGCCACGGTGATGTCGAATCCGCCTTCACGCGGAAAACCGTTGGCGACGCCGCCGAGCGAGCAGGTGATCTGGCGCAGGGCGCGGTCGTTCATGTCGACGACCCGGCGCCAGACGACCCGGCGGGTGTCGATGTCGAGTTCGTTGCCCCAATAGATGTGGTTGTCGATCATCGCCGACAGCAGGCTGTGGGCCGAGGTGATGGCGTGGAAGTCGCCGGTAAAGTGCAGGTTCATGTCCTCCATCGGCACGACCTGGGCATGACCGCCGCCGGCGGCACCACCCTTCATGCCGAAGTTGGGGCCGAGCGAGGCTTCACGGATGCAGATCATGGCGTTCTTGCCGATGGCATTGAGGCCATCGCCAAGGCCGACGGTGGTGGTGGTCTTGCCTTCGCCGGCAGGGGTCGGGTTGATTGCGGTGACGAGGATGAGGTTGCCGTCCTCGTTGCCCTGAACGGACTTAATGAAGTCGGCGGAGATTTTCGCTTTGGTATGACCATAAGGAATGAGGTCATCGCCGCTGATGTTCAATCTGGCAGCGACTTCGGCGATGGGTTTCATCGATGCTTCGCGGGCGATCTCTATGTCGGTTTTGACCTTGGCCATGGCTTGCGCCTCCCTCAGTTGCCTTAGTTACAATGCGCGGTCTGACTCAAAGGAAAAGCCGCGCTTACATATTCAAGCGACGATGGGTCGTCCGTTGTCGTGCCGCCCCGGCGGCAAAGATTCCAGCGGGTGAGATCGGGCACCCATCGCGCGATAGGCATGCTATATAGCGGACATGGCAAAGGTTTGGAAATAGATGATATATAGGTACGAGTCATGAGAAATTTTCATGATGGTGGCCGTTCGACGATCCACGCGGCGAACGGCATAGCAGCGACGTCTTCTCCACAGGCGACACTGGCGGCGCTGGACGTGCTGCGAGCAGGCGGTAACGCGGTCGATGCCGCGGTTACGGCGTCGGCCGTATTGTGTATTTGCGAACCGCAGATGACAGGGATCGGCGGCGACTGTTTTGCGCTGATTGGCGATGCCGAAGGCAACATTCGCGGGCTCAACGCGTCTGGACGCTCGTCCAGCCGGGCCGATGCGGACTGGCTCAAGGCGTCTGGCCTGAGCGACATCACCAAACAGAGCATCCACGCCATCACGGTGCCCGGTGCGGTGGATGGCTGGGACCGGTTGCTGAGGAACCTGGGGACACTGACGCTTGGCGAGGCGTTGGCTCCGGCCATTGCGCTTGCCGAAGCCGGACTGCCCATTGCGCCACGTGTCGCCTTCGACTGGGCGGGCAACCTGGATGCACTGGCCAACGACGCCGGCGGCAAGATGCACTACCTGCTGGATGGCCGGGTACCGGATGGCGGAGAAGTGATGCGGTTTCCGGCGATGGCGCACACCCTGTCGCTGATCGCCAAGGGCGGCCGCGATGCGTTCTACACCGGGGAAATCGCTGAAGACATCGTCAATCATCTGGCGGCGCGCGGGTCGCTGCTGACGGTTGAGGATTTTGCCGCCACGGAGGCGAATTGGGTGGAGCCGATTTCGACAGACTTCCATGGCCGCGAGGTTTGCGAGATTCCGCCGAACGGCCAGGGTCTCACGGCTCTGATCGCCATGAACATTCTCAGCCGGTTCGATCTGGCCGGCATGGCATCGGACAGCGCCGACCGGCGGCATGCGGAAATCGAGGCGGTGCGCATTGCCTGGGAACTGCGCGATCGACATGTCGCCGACCCGGATTTCGCCGACATTCCGGTTGACGACCTGCTCAGCGATGAAACTGCCGATCGGCTTGCCGGGCTGATCGACATGAAAACGGCAATGGCCGAACCTGAAGCCACGATCCCCAAGATCGGGTCCGACACGGTCTATCTGACCGTTGTCGATAAGGACCGGCAGTCGGTGTCGTTCATCAACTCTGTTTATTCCGATTTCGGCTCGAAGATCGTGACGCCGAACACCGGGATTGCGCTGCAGGATCGTGGTGCCGGGTTCAATGCCATACCGGGTCATCCCAACTGCATAGCACCGCGCAAACGGCCGTTGCACACGATCATTCCGGCCATGGTGCGCGAGAACGGCCGTATTTCGGCACCGTTCGGGGTCATGGGCGGTAACTACCAGCCGATGGGCCATGTCGCGGTCATGGTCAACACCGCGATCTACGGTATGGACGTGCAGGAGGCGCTGGAGTTTCCCAGGGCGTTTCACGACGACGGCCAGGTCGATATCGAGGACGGTGTGAGCAACGCCGTTGCCGGTGACCTGAGCGCGCGCGGCCACACGGTGGCGCGGCGGAAAACACCGTTGGGCGGCGGCCAGATGATCCAGATCGACTGGAAGGGCGGCACGTTGACCGGCGGCTCAGACCCACGCAAAGACGGTCTGGCACTAGGCTACTGACGCCTTCGGAGGCGCCGTGGCGAGCCGCAGAAAACATCCTGATGCGAGGGGTCTCTGTTGAAGCCCGGATTTTTGAAGCGCGTTTCGCGTTTCTTTACGATTTCCTCCTAGTTTCACAGTTCGAGAAACCAAAAGCACTGGTGGTTCCCTGGGGGCGGGCCCGGTGCGTTTTAGGCTGAAAGTTTGTGGAGGTCACGTGGGCGACCAAACTACCGCGCTGTCACTGTCTGAATCCCTGAAATCCGCTCGGGGCGCGCAAGCCGATACCAGCGGATCGGCGAGCGATACCGTTGCTGCCATGGCGCAGGCCCGCGATGTCGGAGAACTGGAGCGCATACGCCGCGCCGTCGAGGCGGCGGGCGAGGCGGCCTATCACTGGACCACGGCAAGCGACAAGCTGTTGTGGAACAGCAATGCGGCGAGCTTGCTGAAGATTGGCGATTCGAGCCAACTCGAGACCGGGCGCGGCTTTGCCGACCTGCTCGATCCGGAAAATGCAACGAGCCGTTTCGATGTTGTCATGCGCTCGCGCGAGAGCGACAGCGGCAGCGGTGTTCCGTATTGCATCGAGTACCGGCTGCGCCCCCAAGGGCGGCAATCGTCGAGTTCGATCTGGGTCGAGGATTCGGGTCGCTGGTATGCCGGAAAGGACGGCAAGCCGGCGGAAGCATTCGGCGTCATCCGGCCGATCGATGACCGGCACGAGCGCGATCAGCGGCTTGAGTTTCTCAGCAACTGCGATCCGCTGACGGGCATGATGAATCGCGGACGGATGGCCGACAAGCTGGCAGGTGCGATCGCCCAATCCGAAATGAGCGGCGTTGGCTGCGGTTTTCTGATTGCAATCATCAACAACCTGGCCGTGGTCAACGATGCCTACGGCTTCGATATCGCCGATGAGGTGATTGTATCGGTCGGCCAGAGGCTCGGCCGGGTGGTGCGCCAGGACGACCACATTGCCCGGTACTCCGGCGCCAAATATGCCATTCTGTTGACCGAATGCACCCAGGACGAATTGCAACTTGCCGCTGAGCGGTTTTTGCGGGTTGCCCGGGACAGTGTGATCGAGACGGAATTGGGCCCGGTGTGGGCGATGCTGTCGATCGGTGGTGTGTTTCTGCCCAAGCATGCCGATAGCGCAAATGCGGCCATGGCTGCTGCGGAAGAGGCCCTGGCTGAGGCCAAGCGCCAGACGTCAGACTGTTTCGTTGCGTTTGAACCGTCGGAGGAACGCATATCGGTGCGTGATCTCAATGCGCGCTGTGCTGCCGAAATCGTATCCGGTCTTCGCGAAGACCGGTTTGCGCTGGCGTTCCAGCCGATCGTCAAGGCAGACGGCGGTGCGGCGGTGATGCACGAGGCACTGTTGCGGATGAAATGCTCCGAGGATGGCGACATCGTGGCCGCCTCGCATCTGATCCCGATTGCCGAGAAGCTCGGGCTGGTGCGGCTCATCGATCAGACCGTGGTCAAATTGGCGATCCAGACGCTGACGAATTTCGAAGAAGCCCAGATGTGCATAAATGTGTCGGGCACAACCTCGGCCGATCCGCGCTGGTATATCCAGCTTGCCGAGGAGCTATCCGAACATCCCGACGTTGCCGCCCGGCTGATCGTTGAGATCACCGAATCGGCGGTTCTGAAGGATCTCGATGAGGCCGCTGTGTTCGTCAACCGTTTGCGCGAGTTGGGCTGCAAAGTGGCCATAGACGATTTTGGCGCCGGCTATACCTCCTTTCGCAATCTCAAGGCGCTCAATGTCGACATGGTCAAGATCGACGGCATGTTTTGTGAAGACTTGAGCCACAATCAGGACAATCAGTATTTCGTGCGCTCGCTGATTGAGCTGGCCAAGAAATTTGGCCTGAAGGTCGTCGCCGAATGGGTGGAAACGCCAGAGGATGCCGAGTTGCTGCGGGAAATGGGTGTGGATTATCTGCAGGGCCGGTTGTTCGGCGATGCGGTGATCGTTGAGCCCTGGACGTCGTCTGGGAGCGTTGCGGAAGAAAAACCGGTCGACGCCGGCAATGGCGTCAGGTTGCCGACGGACGTGCTGGCGGGAGAGCAGGCAGGCCCTGACACAGACAGCAACGCGACGGCGTTCAAAGTGCAAAATGAAATGCTGGAAGTTGACGAAACTGCCGCTGATAGCTGCAGCCCGCTAGGCTTGCAAGGAGAACCGGGGTCCGGCGATCGTTCGGAGTCGGTTGGTGAGTTCCAGGTCGACAATCCCAATCCCGAAGCATTCAAAGTCGTTCTGAACGACGAGCCGGAGGCCGTGGAGCAAATTGTCGCCACGGCGCCGGATGACGATGACCCGGAATCGTCGCTGGCGGCGAGTGACCAGGTAGAAGAACCGTTTGTGCCAGTTGTCGGAGAGCCGGAAGTTGTCGAGGCCGCAGATGGTGTGGTGGTTTCGGTTGATGAAGCGACATGCGGTCCGGCCATTCCCTGTGAGCCGGATGCTGAGGAAGACATTGAACCGTTTGGCGTCAGTCTGGACCTGTCACGCCTGAAGTCGGCGGTGTCGGCGCTGGATGCCAATTTTGCCGCAGGCAGTGACAAACCGAAACCGGCCGGTCGCGAGGACGCGGCGGTCGGCAAGACCTCCATGGCGGAGGCGATCAAAGCGGCCTATGGCGGGGCGAACTAGGGTCCTGACCCCTAGAGCCGCACGTCCCGGAAACCAGGTGTCGGCCTATTTCTTGGCTTTGGCGATGGATTGCAATTCGCGTTGCAGGGCGTCCATCTGTTCCCGCAGGGCCTGGAGCTCGCTGCTGGATGCCTCGCTCTCGGCGGGAGTATCGGCGTCCTCAGACGAATCTGATGCGTCCAAACCCTCGCCGGGTGGGGCGAATGGATTGAACATGCGCATGGCCTGCTGGAACATCGCCATATTGCGCTTGGCGTGATCTTCAATCGCCTTGAACGGTTCGCCACCGATTTCAGTCAGTTGCTGGCGGAACCGCTCCTGCTCACGGGTCAGGGATTCCAGGGAAAATTCGAGATAGCTCGGCACAAAGGTCTGCATGCTGCCGCCATAAAAGCCGATCAACTGGCGCAGGAAATTGATCGGCAGGAGGTTCTGGCCCTTGGCCTCTTCCTCAAAGATGATCTGGGTCAGAACCGAACGGGTAATATCCGCGCCCGATTTAGCGTCGTAGACGACAAAATCCTCGCCGGCTTTTACCATGGTCGACAGGTCATCAAGCGTGACATAGGCACTTGTAGATGTGTTGTAGAGCCTGCGGTTGGCGTACTTCTTGACGACAACTGGGTCTGCTTCGTTGATTTCGCGTTTGCTCAACTCTGCCTACTCCCGTTAGCACTCATTTCAGGCCAAAAGCAATTTTACAACTTCCTGTGGTGGCCGTTTTCAGCTTCTTTGTGCGGCTTGCAGTGCACAAATGCAAGTCCAAAGCGTTGTCGGAGCAGCGGTCGGCTTGAGCAGTATTTGTGCCGCATACGACCAAAGACGTGAGACAATCTGCGCTGCAGCTACGAAAATTGTGCGTTGCAACATAATGGAGAAACTGACATAAAGTTTGGCATCGCATAAAAACTAGTGTTGGATGGCGTGGGATACCGCGCAGCCAAAAGTCTCTGGAGGATATTGTTATGACCGCCACCGATAATTCTATCGTCATTGTTTCCGCCGCCCGCACGCCCGTGGGATCGTTCAGCGGCGCCTTGGGTTCGGTATCGGCTTCCGAATTGGGTTCGGTTGCCATCAAGTCCGCCCTGGGGCGGGCCAAGGTTGATCCGGGCGACGTCAGCGAAGTCATCATGGGGCAAATTCTCACCGCCGGGCAGGGGCAGAACCCGGCGCGGCAGGCGTCGGTCAATGCCGGCATTCCGGTCGAGGCGCCGGCCTGGGGCATGAACCAGCTTTGCGGCTCGGGCTTGCGCGCAGTGGCGCTGGGCGCCCAGCAGATCGCCGACGGATCGGCTGCGATCGTCGTTGCCGGCGGTCAGGAATCGATGAGCCAGTCACCCCATTGCCAACACCTGCGCAACGGCGTGAAAATGGGTCACTACGAGATGGTCGATACCATGCTCAGGGATGGCCTGTTCGATGCCTTCAATGGCTATCACATGGGGACAACGGCGGAGAATGTCGCCGAACAGTGGCAGATTACCCGCGACCAGCAGGATGCCTTTGCCGTGGCCTCGCAGAATAAGGCAGAGGCGGCCCAGAAGGCCGGCAAGTTCAAGGATGAAATCGCGCCGGTGACGATCTCGACGCGCAAGGGCGATATCGTCGTCGAAGAGGATGAATACATCAAACACGGCGCGACGCTGGAGGGCGTTCAAAAGCCCCGCCCGGCCTTCGCCAAAGACGGCACGGTGACCGCCGCCAATGCATCGGGCATCAACGACGGCGCTGCGGTGGTGGTGCTGATGTCAAAGGCCGAAGCCGACAAGCGCGGCACCAAGCCGATGGCACGCATCGTGTCATGGGCATCGGTCGGCCTCGATCCGTCGATCATGGGCGTCGGCCCGATCGCCGCCTCGCGTCAGGCGCTTGAGAAAGCCGGCTGGGCGCATGAGGATCTGGATCTGGTTGAAGCCAACGAGGCATTCGCTGCTCAGGCTTGCGCGGTCAACAAGGACCTCGGCTGGGATACCGACAAGGTGAACGTCAACGGCGGCGCCATCGCCATCGGCCATCCGATCGGTGCCTCGGGAGCCCGGGTGCTGACCACGCTGCTGTATGAAATGCAACGGCGCGACGCCAAGAAGGGTCTTGCGACCCTGTGCATCGGCGGCGGCATGGGTATCGCCATGTGCGTGGAACGGGACTGACATTTTAACCGGCAGGCGTCGTCCAAAGAGTGACGCCGCACAATCTGAACACGATAGGGGAGGACACTGATATGGCACGTGTTGCGCTTGTGACAGGCGGGAGCCGCGGCATCGGAGCGGCGATTTCGAAGGCACTGAAAGATGCCGGCTACTCGGTTGCCGCCAGCTATGCCGGCAACGACGAAGCGGCCAACGCCTTCAAGGGCGAAACCGGAATTCCGGTCTACAAGTGGAGCGTGGCTGAGTACGACGCTTGCGAAGCCGGTATCAAGCAGGTCGAAGCCGACCTCGGGCCAATTGATGTTCTTGTCAACAATGCCGGCATCACGCGCGACGGCATGTTTCACAAGATGACGCCGGACCAGTGGAGCGCGGTGATCAACACCAACCTGAGCGGGCTGTTCAACATGACCCGGCCGGTTTGGGAAGGCATGCGCGAGCGCGGGTTCGGGCGGATCGTCAACATTTCCTCCGTCAACGGCCAGAAAGGCCAGATGGGTCAGGTCAACTACTCCGCCTCCAAGGCCGGCGATATCGGCTTTACCCGGGCGCTGGCCCAGGAAGGTGCGCGCAAGGGCATCACGGTGAATGCGATCTGTCCGGGATACATCGGCACCGAGATGGTGCGCGCGGTGCCCGAAGAGGTGCTCAACAAGGCGATTCTGCCACAGATCCCGGTTGGGCGGCTTGGCGAACCGGAGGAAATCGCCCGCTGCGTCGTATTCCTTGCCAGCGATGATGCCAGTTTCATCACCGGTTCGACAATCTCCGCCAACGGCGGGCAGTACATGGCCTGACGCGATAGGCTGTTGCCGGCATGGTCCAACCGCTCGGTTCCCGCAAGGAGCCGGGCGTTTTGTTGAGCTGAGCCGACACGAACCGACATTGCCTTGGCCCCTTTTCGAATTGGCCCGAACAACTTACATGGGACAGCATGGGTAACCCGGCTTCAGGAGCAGGCAATTGATCACGGCTTTGATTGGCGGGTTTGTGCTGCTGCTGGTCGGCGGCGAACTGCTGGTACGCGGCGCCAGCGGATTGGCGGCGCAACTCGGGGTGTCATCGCTGGTGATCGGCATCGTTGTCGTCGGTCTGGGCACTTCGGCGCCGGAGTTGGTGACCTCGCTGCAGGCAGCGCTCAGCGGTGTGCCGGGGCTGGCGATCGGCAATATCGTCGGATCGAATATCGCCAACATCCTCTTGATCCTCGGGGCAGGGGCAGTGATCTACCCCATGACCTGCTCGCGCCAGGTGCTGTGGCGCGACGGCGGCCTGGTGGTCGCCACGGCGGTGATGCTGGCACTGGCGGGTCTGGCCGGGGGACTGACGCGGACGGCCGGTGTCGTCTTCATCAGCGGTCTGGTGATCTATATGTGGACCCTGATGTCGCGCGAACGCAAGGCAACCGCAGTTGCGGCGGCGCTGGCCGGAGAGGAGATAGAGCCTTTCAACGTGCGGTGTCCGAAGTTCTGGATCAGCCTGGGGCTGACGGTACTGGGCACCGGGGCGGTGATCTATGGCGGCAAACTTCTGGTCGAAGGGTCAGTGGAACTGGCCGCGCTGTGGGGCATCAGCGAGGAGGTCATCGGTCTGACGGTGGT
>JAHEJE010000318.1 GCA_024639035.1 Alphaproteobacteria bacterium | reverse complement strand
TGACGGCGCTGATGTGGGTGCCCTATATCCTCAATCGAATCGCCGTGCGCGGCCTGATGCCGGCGCTGGGCTACGAAGGGCCGGACACAAAGCCGCATTCGCCGTGGGCGGCGCGGGCGATGTCAGCCCATAAGAATGCGGTCGAGAATATCGGCGTCTTCGCCGCTCTGGTTCTGACGGCCCACGCCCTCGGCATTTCAGGCGGCGCGACAGCGACAGCCGCGGCGGTGTTCTTCTTTGCCCGGCTGGTGCATTATATCGTCTATATCGCGGCGGTTCCGGTGGTGCGCACGCTGGCGTTCGCCGTAAGTTGGGTTTGCATGATCACTTTTGCGCTGGCTATTCTCAGTGCATGATTCGTGATCTGATGCATGATGGACTGTGCGCGCCGCATGGCGTGGCGCGCCCCAGCCCATGAGCACCGGAGAGCGCATCCTCGATGCGGCAGAACGACTGATCCAGCAACGCGGCTACAACGGCTTCAGCTATCGCGACATCGCCGCCGAGCTTAATATCCGCAAGGCGAGCATTCACTATCACTTCGCCGGCAAGGCGGACCTCGGTGCTGCCGTCATGCAGCGCTACCGCGAACGGCTTGAGGCGGCGATGGCCGAAGCGCCCTTGGACGACCTGCCCGACCAGCCAGGTGTGGTCTGGCACATTCTCGGCCTTTACTTCTCGCCCTATCTGCAGTTTGCCGCGACGCCGGAGAAGATCTGCCTTTGTGGAGCCCTGACCGGGGAGTACCCTGCCCTGCCCGAAGCCATGCAGCGCGAGGTCACCGGGTTCATCCACGGCCACGAAACCTGGCTGGAAAATCTGTTGAAGGCCGGCATGGCCCGCGGCGAATTCCGTCGTCTCGGCGATCCCCAGGGCACAGCCAGGGCCATCTTTTGCAGCCTTCAGGGAGGGCTGATGATGAAACGGGCCACCGGCGAAATGGCGCAATTGACCGACGTCATCGAGGTCGTCAAGGCGTGGCTCGCCCCCGCGCCGGTCGAGCCCTAAAAAACCCGCGTCAGCACGGCGCGGCCTATTGGGCGCAGGCCGCGGCGCTGTCTGACATGGGGCGTGGCCAGCAGGCGGACGGACTGGGGCGGGTCGCTGACCAGGTTCGGCCAGTCGTAGGTCGGGCCGTTGTCGGTGCCGGCGTCCCAGGCGAAAATGATGAAATCGATGCTATCGCGCCATTCACCCCTGGCCCGCAACGGCACCGATGCAGCGCCGGTGAACCAATCGGGGCTGGGTGCGATCATGGTTGCAAAGCTGACCATGGAATGGTTGAGGGTTGCGTCGAATTCGACCTCCAGATAGCCGGGCGCAGTGTCGATGCCCGGGACCTGGAAGGTCTTGCCTACCCGCCCGATGAGGCTTGCGGTTTCAAGCTCGCGCTCGATCAGCGGTGTCTTGCCGGTCTCGGCCAGCTGCTTGAGCCCCGGCGTGGCCGGCGCGCCGTCCGCAAACATGCGGTAGCCGGTATTGTGGGCGGCACCGATCAGGCCGGACAGATGGGCCTTGGCGCCCGGCCAGTCGTAAGGGTGGGTGTCCCGGCTCCAGGTGATGAACAGTTCGAGCCGATAGCGCTCGGCGGCGCCGGCAGCGGCGGCCTGAAGCGCCAACAGCACAGCGATGCCGCAAACGACAGCAGCCCGCTTGATGATGCTCGATGCTGTAAGGTCAGAACCCATTCACTCACGCCATGCTGCGCGCGGTACAGGACCGCGCTTCGAATCCCCGGCGCCGAACGATAGCGCAAGTCGGGCGTTCGATGAAGACGGCTGATGGCGGCGGCAACCCTGCGCTGCAATCAAAAGTCCGTGGCCTGGCCGCCTTCGGAGATGCGCCGGTCGACAAAGTCGTCCAGTTCATCGCGCACGGCCGGGTCCATGGGCGGTTTGGAATAGTCGGCAAGCGCCTGCTTCCACACCGCGTTGGCCTTGCCTTGCGCATCCGGCCGGCCGGCGGCATCCCACTGCTCGTAGTTGCGCCAGTCGGACAGGATCGGGGCATAGAATGCGTTCTCGTATCTGGCCAGGGTGTGCTGGCAGCCGAAGAAATGACCGCCGGGACCGACCTCGCGTATGGCGTCAAGACCGAGCGCATCGGGCGTCATATCAAGGGGTTGCAGAAACTCGCTGACCATCTGAATCAGGTCGCAATCAAGGATGAATTTTTCAAAACTGGCAACCAGGCCGCCCTCCATCCAGCCGGCACCGTGCTTGATGAAATTGCCGCCGCCCATGGTCAGGCCCCACAGGGAGAACACCGATTCATAGGCCGCCTGGGCATCGACGGTGTTGGCGGCACAGGTGTTGGAGGTGCGGAACGGAACGCCGTAACGCCTGGCGAGCTGGCCGCCGACCAGGGTCGACTTCATGTATTCCGGGGTGCCGAAGGCCGGGGCGCCGGACTTCATGTCGACGTTGGAGGTGAAGCTGCCGTAGATCACCGGGGCGCCGGGGCGCACGACCTGGGTCATCGCCAGCCCGGCCAGCGCTTCGGCGTTCTGCTCGACAAGCGCGCCGGCAACGGTCACCGGGGCCATGGCGCCGGCCAGGGTGAACGGGGTGATGCAGATCACCTGATTGCGCGACGACATCTCGATGATGCCCTGCAGCATCGGCACATCGAGCTTGAGCGGAGAATTGGTGTTGATGATGGAAATGACCGACGGTTCTTTGTCGAACTGGTCGTGGGAGATACCGCGGGCGATGCGGGCGATCTCCATGCCGTCGCGGATGCGCTCGGGGCCGAGCGAATAGGCGTGGATCGGCTTGTCGAGCAGGGTCACCATGTCGCGCAGCGCTTCGAGATGGCGGATCGAGGCATGAATATCGATCGGCTCGACCGGATAGCCGCCGACCAGATGGATGCAGTTGAAATACTGCGACAGCTTCAGAAGGTTGCGGAAGTCTTTGCGATTGCCGGGCCGGCGGCCATTGTCGAGGTCCGATGCATTGGGCGGGCTGGAGATCGAGGAAAACGCCATCCAGCGGCCGCCCATGTTGACGGTACGGGCGGGATTGCGGGCGTGGATCTTGAATTCCGCCGGCGCCGTCGCAATGGCCTGTTCGATAAAGGCCGGGTCGAAATGCACCCGCTCGCCGCGGACATCGGCGCCCGCCTTCTTCAACAGGGCCCTGGCCTCGGGCAGCATGAACTCCATGCCGATATCCTGCAGTACCTTGAGCGATGTCAAATGGATCGATTCAAGCTCATCGGCCGATAGCAGTTCGACCGGCGCAAACGGCA
>JAHEJE010000317.1 GCA_024639035.1 Alphaproteobacteria bacterium | reverse complement strand
CCGTTTGGCACCCGGCGCCCGCTCCGGATCAACGGTGATCGCGCCGACACCATTCAGCCCGAAGCGCTTTTCGAAATACTGGTAGCCATCGTGAAACACCACATAGGGCCGGTTGCGGACCGCACGCAGCGCCGCGCCGATTTCGCGGCCCAGGGCATTCAACCCAATGATCATGCCCGACGCATTGGCCCGGTATTGTTCGGCGTTTTCAGGATCAGCCGCCGCCAGGACCTCGGCGATCACCAGTGTCATCGCCTTGGCGTTCTGCGGATCGAGCCAGATGTGCGGATCGCTTGCAACAGCCGCTTCGCCGCCCCCGGAATCGTGGTTATGGTTATGCCCGCCGCCGGCTTCATGTGCATCTTCTTCATGATGCTCGTGTCCGGCCCAGATGCCGCCTTCGCGCACCGGATAGACCTTAAGGCTGTCGATGTCGACCAGAGCCAAGACGCGGGCTCCGGCGGCCTTGCGGCGCTCCAGGGTGTCCGCCAGCGCCAGTTCAAGCCCGCCGCCGATGTGAAAGATGACGTCGGCGTTTTCGATCATGTGAACCTGCGACGGACGCAGTTGTGCCCCATGCGGTGAAACCGCCCCGCTCCAGATCAGCTCGGGCTCGCCGGCGCGCTCCATAACCCCGGCTACCAGCGCATGCAGCGGTTTGATGGTGACACTGACCCGCGGCGCCGCCTCGGCACCCGTCATCAGGACCGCCAGACACACCGCCAGTCCGGCCAGCCGCAGGAGTTGTGTATTCAACATTGAACTGACACACAATTATTTGTTACATTATTACATTTAGTGCCACGGTTGCGACTTTGCGTCAACATCCGGCCGGCTAGCTTAGAAGCCTGGCTCTGGTTCACGTTTTTGCATGTTGATTGTGAACCCGCCGCACGGCAAGGTGCGCACGCGAATCTGGGTAAACGGACGGACGAGCCATGGACGTCACACTGTGGGCCGCTTTTGGCGCCGGCATTCTGAGTTTTTTGTCGCCCTGCGTCCTGCCGCTTGTGCCGCCCTATCTGTGTTTCCTGGCCGGCAGCGAGCTTGAGGAATTGACCGCCGACGGCGCCCAGGCCGTCAGCTACAGCCATATACTGGTGCCGGCCTTTGCCTTCGTTCTGGGATTCTCGACGGTATTCGTCGGCCTGGGAGCGACGGCGTCGGCCTTCGGCCAGCTGCTGCGCGATCATTTCGAGCTGCTGGCCCAATTGGCCGGCATCGCCATCATCGTCATGGGGCTTCATTTCCTGGGTGTGTTCCGCTTCGCATTCCTGTCCCGCGAAGCCCGCTACCATCCCGCCGGCCGTCCGGCAGGTCCGTTTGGCGCCTATGTCATCGGGCTCGCCTTCGCACTCGGCTGGACGCCATGCATCGGCCCGGTTCTGGCCGCTATCCTGTCGATCGCCGCGTCCGAGGACAGTGTCGCCAAGGGCGCCTACCTGCTGGCTGTATACTCGTTGGGGCTGGGCGTGCCCTTCCTGCTCGCCGCACTCGGTGTCAAGCAATTCCTGGCCTTCGCCCAACGCTTTCGTCGCCATCTCGGCACGGTGGAAAAGGTCATGGGCGGGCTCCTGGTGCTGACCGGTGTGATGTTCCTCACCGGCACCATGCAGACCCTGTCCTACTGGATGATCGAAATGTTCCCCGGCCTCGCCACACTGGGGTGAATCGGGTAAGAGCGGTCCATGACATTATTTGAGATCATGGCCCTGTTGCTTGGCCTGTCGGCCGCCTTCGGCTTCATCAATCATTACTATTGGCGCCTGCCCCACACCATCGGCCTGGTGATCATGGCACTGGCGGCGTCAGGCATCGTCATTGCCGCGGATTTCATCGTGCCGCAATTCGGCATCACCCAAGCGGTGCGCTCGCAACTGATCGAGATCGATTTCGCCACAACGTTGATGGAAGGCATGCTGTCGATCCTGCTGTTCGCCGGCGCGGTGCATATCGACCTCGATGAACTGGCCCAGCGCAAGTGGGCCATTTCGATCATGGCGACGCTTGGCGTCATCACCTCGACGTTCCTGGTCGGCGGGGCGATATATTTCGTCATGCAGATGGCCGGCATAGACATGCCGTTCATCTGGGCGCTGGTGTTCGGGTCGCTGATCAGCCCGACCGATCCGGTTGCCGTTCTCGGCCTGCTCAAGACCATCCGCATCCCCGCCCTGCTGCGCGCCAAGATTGCCGGCGAATCGCTTTTCAACGACGGTGTCGGCGTCGTGGTGTTCACCATCATGGTGGCGATTGCCATGGGCGGAGGGAGCCCTGGCGAGGAAGTCGGCGTGATGACGGTCGCCAAGCTGTTCCTTGGCGAAGCATTGGGCGGTGCGCTGCTCGGCATCGCCGCCGGCTATGTCGCTTATTGGACCATGTGCCGCATCGATGAGCACAATATCGAGGTGCTGATCACCCTCGCCGTGGTGTTCGTGTCCTACTCGATTGCCCTGCGCCTGCATCTGTCGGGACCGATTGCCGTCGTCATCGCCGGACTGTTCATCGGCAATCACGGCGCCAAGTTCGCCATGACCAAAAAGACCCGCGATCATGTTTTCCAGTTCTGGGAACTGTTGGACGAGATCCTCAACTCGGTGCTGTTCCTGCTGATCGGTCTTGAGGTGCTGATCGTCGGCCGCGATCTGCTGCATCTGCCGATAGCCCTGGCTGCCATCCCGATCGCGCTGTGTGCCCGTTTTGTCGCCGTGGCCATTCCGATCAAGCTGCTGTCGATCCGCGACAAGTTCGAGGAAGGCTCGATTGCCATCCTGACCTGGGGCGGTCTGCGCGGCGGCATTTCGGTGGCGCTTGCCCTGTCGCTGCCAGACGTGCCGGAAAAGCCGGTCATCCTGGCGGCAACCTATGCCGTGGTGGTGTTCTCGATCATCGTCCAGGGCTTGACCATGAAACGCCTCGTCGGCCGCTACAATTTCCGCGGTGCGGGGCAGGAGCCGGACTCAGACCGCGCGGGCTAAGGCCGCTTTCCAGACGAAATCTTCCAAGGCGAGCGGTATACCAGTCAGTCGCTGTTCGGCACCGGGCAGAATGTCCAGCGACGGCCACAAGCCGGTTTCAAGGCCTGCGGCATAGCCTTCGGGCAAGTCGGCCTGGCGGGTCTTTGCCGCCGCCGTTGCACAATCGTAAACCAGGGCATGGTGGCTGAAGCGGATGGCGCTGCCGTCCGGTGCGACGACCGAAAACCAAACCCGCGGCGTGCCGTCGTTGGCCGGCATGCCGAGGGCACCGGAGTTGTGCCACACC
>JAHEJE010000046.1 GCA_024639035.1 Alphaproteobacteria bacterium | reverse complement strand
CGGGCCGGATGCCCTCGATGGCCGAGAGGGTGCCGCCGAGCACATGGTAACGGCAGTTTATCGCCGCCGACCGCTCCAAGGCCCAAAGGTCGCCAACCTCCTCGACCACGACGATGATTGCGCTGTCGCGGCGCGGGTCGCTGCAAATGGTGCACGGCTGCACGGTGTCGACATTGCCGCAGGTCCGGCACACCGAAACCCGGTCATGGGCGTCACTGAGCGCTGCGGCAAGCGGGGCGAGGAGCTTCTCGCGGTTCTTGATCAGGTGCAGGCTGGCGCGCCGGGCCGAGCGCGGACCCAGACCCGGCAACCGGGCCAGAAGCTGGATCATCCTTTCGATCTCGCTGCCGCTGATGCTCTTTCCCGCCATGGCCGATCAGAACGGCATCTTGAAGCCGGGCGGCAGCGGCAGGCCGCCGGCGACATCCTTCATCTGGTCGGCGACCATTTGCTCGACCTTGCCACGGGCATCGTTGTGGGCGGCGGTGACCAGATCCTCGACGATTTCCTTTTCCTCGGGCTTGAGCAGGCTGTCATCGACGGTGACGTCGGTCATTGCCCCCTTGCCGTTCAGGGTGACCGTGACCAGGCCGCCACCGGCCTGTCCGGTCACCGTCATCTCTTCCAGGCGATCCTGAGCCTCGCTCATGCGCGACTGCATTTCCTGGACCTTCTGCATCATCTGACTGAGGTCTTTCATGGCATCCTCTTGTTGGTTTTCAGGCCTGACCCTGCTTCAGCTGTCTTCGATGTCTTCGGCGATATCCGGCAGCTCCGGAGGGGTCACGTCGACAATTTCGGCCCCGGGAAAAGTTTCGAGAACCGCGCGCACCGATGGGTCGCGGCGGGCCTCGTCAAACAGGCTCGAGCGCCGCTCGCTGCGCTGTTGGGCGATTGATTTGTCGCCGGCCTCGGTCGAGACCAGCACCAGCCAGCGCGCCCCGGTCCAGGCTTCCAGCTTGCGGCCAAGCTCGCCCGGCAGCCCGTGCGGGGCGTCCGCTTCGAGGGCGATTTCCACCGTGCCCGGCGATACCGACACCGGACGGACCAGGCGCTCTAGCTGTGACTTGAGCTTGATGTCGCGGCGTTCGCCGACGAAGGCGACGATGTCGGCAAAGGATTTCAGGTTCGGCGCCGGCGGCGCGCTCGCACCGGCAGGCTCGACGGGCGCATGGGTTTGAACGGCAAGTGCCGTCGGTGCATCCGACCGGGGCGGTCCGGGATGTGGCGGCCCGGCCTGTTGGGCTGGCGGGGCTGGCGGGGCTGGCGAGGCCGCGGACGACACCGGCGCCACAGCCGCCGGCTGGCCGGGACTGGCATCCTTCAGTCTCGCCACAAGGTCGCCCGGCGCCGGCAGTTCGGCGGCATGGGCAAGGCGGATGACGATCATCTCGGCCGTCATCTGCGGCTGGGCACTGAACGCCATTTCATCGAGGCCCTTGAGCAGCATCTGCCAGGCGCGGGTCAGATGCGGAATGGTCAGGGTGTCGGCGAATGCCCGGCCGCGGGTGCGTTCGGTTTCGGTGCGGCCCGAGCGCTGGCCGTCCTCCGGCACGATCTTCAGCCGGGTCACCCAGTGGACAAGCTTCGCCAAATCGTTGACCACGGCGAACGGGTCGGCGCCAAGGTCGTACTGCTGCTTCATCTGTTCGAGGGCAGCCTGGGTGTCGCCCTTCATGATAGCCTCGAACAGGTCGAACATGCGGTCCTGATCGACCAGGCCGAGCATCGACACCACATCTTCGGTCTTGACCTGCTTGCCGCCGTAGGCAATCGCCTGATCGAGCAGCGACAGGCCATCGCGGACCGAGCCTTCGGCGGCCCGGGCGATCAGCGCCAGGGCATCGACCTCGGCCTCGACGCCCTCCTGCTTGGCAATGGCGGCAAAATGCTCGACCAGCCGGTCGGCATCAAGGCGGCGCAGATCAAAGCGCTGGCAGCGCGACAGCACGGTGACCGGGACCTTGCGGATCTCGGTGGTGGCGAAGACGAACTTCACATGTTCCGGTGGTTCTTCCAGCGTCTTCAGCAGAGCGTTGAAGGCGGGCTTGGACAGCATGTGCACTTCGTCGATGATGTAAACCTTGTAGCGCGCGGCGATCGGCCGGTACTTGACGCTCTCGATGATCTCGCGAACATCGTCGATGCCGGTCTTGGAGGCGGCATCCATCTCGATTACGTCGACATGGCGCGATTCGAGGATCGCCTCGCAGTGATCGCCCATCTCCGGCATGTCGACGGTCGGCCCGTCGGCGCCGGTATAGTTGAGGGCGCGGGCGATCAGGCGCGCGGTCGTGGTCTTGCCGACACCGCGCACGCCGGTCAGCATGTAGGCCTGGGCGATGCGGCCGGTGGCAAAGGCATTGGCCAGGGTGCGCACCATGGCGTCCTGGCCGATCAGCTCTTCAAGGCGCTTGGGGCGGTACTTGCGGGCAAGGACGCGGTAAGCCACCGGCTCGCCGGCCGTGCTGTGGCTATCGCTGTTCGATTGCTCGTTCATGGCACTCCGCCCCTGTACCCCCTGCCGTCATACCGCTTGCGGGCGGCTGTTGGTTTGGTGCTGGCAGAGCGGGAGGCTGGACGGGCAACCCGTGCCTGACTCGTTGGGGCTGCTACCTTCCGGTCCTGACCCGGTTGGCGAGCGGCGCGTCCGCCGCCAACCTCCCGCCCCCTATATCGGACTTTGGCGACGACGATGCAAGCATTGCATGGCCCCGGGTGCAAAAACACCGAAGGTGAATGGCACCCCCGGCAAACTCGTGGTAGTCAGCCCGGGCAGCAATGGGGAACGCAATGCACGGCTTGGGATTCATCGGCGAAACACTTGACCGGGCGGCGGCGCTGCGCGTTGACCATGCCTGGCTGGCGGCCCGCCTGGCCGATCCATCCAGCCGGTTCATCATGTTCCGCGGCGAGCGACCGGAAATCGATGTGACCGGCGACGGGCTCAGGGTGTGCAGGTACCGGTCGGCACAACTTGGCGGCCACAGCGGCGAAATTGCACCGGTCCTGCTCGGCCTCGACGATAACGCCCGGGCGCTGTTCGCGGTTGCCGATATTTCAGGGCAGGATACCGCTCCCGCCAGCGACGGCGTCAAGCTGATCGACCTGCGCAGCCTGGCGCTGCAGGGCGCACTGCCGGCGGGCGAATTGGCGTTGCTGGCCCAGGCGCGGTCGTTGCTGTTCTGGCACGAAAGACATCGCTTCTGCGCCAACTGCGGCAGCGGCACGGAGATGGCGGAAGGCGGATACCGGCGTCATTGCGGCGCGTGCCGCGCCGATCATTTTCCACGCACCGACCCGGTGGTGATTATTGTTGTTATTCACAAGAACCGTTGCCTGCTGGGGCGCGGGGCCAATTTCGCCGAAGGGGTCTATTCCGCGCTTGCCGGCTTCATGGAGCCCGGCGAGACGCTTGAGGATGCGGCCCGGCGCGAGGTGTTCGAAGAGGCCGGCATCCGCATCGGCAGGGTCGATTACCTGCTGTCGCAGCCCTGGCCGTTTCCCTCATCGCTGATGATCGGGCTGATCGGCGAGGCGCTCAACGATAATATCACCATCGATCCGGTCGAGATCGAGGATGCGCGGTGGTTCGATGCCGCCGACCTGGAAGCCATGCTGGCGGACCGCCAGCCGGATGGCCTTAGGACACCGCCGAAGATGGCGATCGCCCATCACCTGGTGCTTGAGGCGCTGAAGCGGATCAGCGAAGGTCAGGCGTCCTGACCGCGCGCGGCTGCGGCAGCGCGGGCAATCAATTCGGCGCGCATCGGCGAGGCTTTATAGGTGCCGAAGACCTTCAAGTAGGATGTGAAGAAGGCCAGTTCCTCGAGCGCCAGGCGCACCGAACGCTCGGACGGGTGGCCCTCGATGTCGGCATAGAACTGGGTGGCATAGAACTGACCCTCGATCTGGTAGGATTCGAGCTTGGTCATATTGACGCCGTTGGTGGCGAACCCGCCCATGGCCTTGTAGAGGGCCGCAGGCACATTGCGGACCCGGAACACGAACGACGTGACCACCGGTCCGTCCTCGGGCTCGGCATCATCGGGCTCGGCCGACAGGATCACAAACCGGGTCATGTTGTGATCCTCATCCTCGATGTTGCGGCGGACCGTTGCAAGGCCGTAGACATCGGCGGCGAGCGAGGTTGCAATCGCCGCCCGGGTCGGATCGTCCAGTTCGCTCAGTTCGCGGGCCGCGCCGGCGGTGTCGGCGGCCACGACGGCTTTCAGGCCCAATTGGCGAATCACCTTGCGGCATTGCCCGAGCGCGTGGACATGACTGTGCACGGTCTTGATGCCGTCGAGGGACGCGCCGGGCAGGGTCAGGAGATCATGATGGATGGGTAGGAAAAATTCGCCGATGATGTAGAGATCGGAGGCCGGCATCAAGTGATGGATGTCGGCGACCCGGCCGGCCAGCGAATTCTCGATCGGGATCATGGCCAGTTGGCAGCGGCCCTGTTCGATGGCAGCAAAGGCATCCTCGAAAGTGTCGCAGGGCACCGATTCATAGTCGGGATAGGCATCGCGGCAGGCGATGTGCGAATTGGCGCCCGGTTCGCCCTGATAGGCGATCAGCTTCGGTCCTGAGGTCTTGGTCACGGCATTCCCCGGTTGCCGCAGCGCCCGGCTGCGATGAGCACGTTCGAGATCATTGGTCAGAGCCTTGCGATGCCATCAGGCGGCGGGCACGGTCCAGATCGGCGGAAGTATCAATACCAAATGGGATGGTGTCAACGCAGGCAGTGCCGATGGTCATGGCATTGTCCAGGGCGCGCATCTGCTCCAGCTTGCGCTCTGTTTCGCGGGCGCTGACCGGCAGAGAAACGAAGCGCTCCAGGGCATCGCGGCGATAGGCATAGATGCCGACATGGTGCCAAAAGGGCGCAAAGACGCCGTCCGGCAAACGGCGCACAAAGTCACGCGCCATGGCAATGCCATTGTCGTCGGCCGGGCCGATCAATGCCTTGACCACATTGGGGTCATCGATCTCGCCGATATCTTCAATCTCGGCAACCAGAGTGGCGATGTCGACGCCCTTGCGGCGGAACGGTTCCAGGCACCGGGCGATGGCGGCCGGTTCGATCAGCGGCAGGTCACCCTGCAGATTGACGACAAAGCGATATTTACCGCCGGGATCGCGCAGGGCCAGGGCCTGCGCGATGCGGTCGGAACCGGACGGCAGACCCGGGTCGGTGACGATCGCCTCACCACCGGCCTTTTCCACCGCCGACACGATCGGGCTCTCGGCAGCGGCAACCAAAACGGGGCCGATGCCGGCGGCAACCGCCTTTTCCCAAACCCTGACGATCATCGGTTTGCCGCACAGGTCGGCCAGCGGCTTGCCCGGCAGCCTGGTCGAAGCCATGCGGGCCGGAATGACGATGATGGTATCGCTGGTTTGCGTCGTTTCCATTGATCGCTCACCCCCAACGCGGCAAATTGCACATGCGGCGGTTATACGTATTGCAGTCGTGCTGAGAAACAATTAGTTTTCGCGCGAAATTTTGCTGATGTGGTGCCGGACCGGCGCCATTGGCGAGGCAACCGCCGGAGACGGCACATTCAAGGGGTGTGGTTTTCCAGATGGACAGTTTTGAATTCAATAAAATCGCCGGCGCTCTGCTGTTTACCGCCTTGATGATCTTCGGGCTGAAGGAACTGGCCGGTGTGATCTACCATGCGGAAACGCCGGAAAAACCCGGCATGATGGTCGAAATGGCGCAAGCTGCAACCGACAGCGGCGACGGAGCCGCTACTGAAAAGGTCTCGATCGCCTCCCTGCTGGCGTCTGCCGACCCGAGCAAAGGCAACATCAAACCCTGTGTTGCATGCCACACCTTCGACAACGGCGGCGCCCACAAGGTCGGGCCCAATCTTTATGGCGTTCTGGGCCGCAACATCGCTTCGGCCGAGGGCTACGGCAAATATTCCAGCGTGCTGTCCGGCATGAGTGGCGATGCCTGGACGTTTGAGACCATGAACGCCTTCCTGCTGAAGCCCAAGGATTTTGCCAAGGGGACGAAGATGAGCTTCGGCGGCATCAAGAACGACGGCAATCGGGCTGACCTGATCGCCTATCTGCGCACACTGAGCGACAATCCGGTGCCGCTGCCAAGCGAGTGACGATCCGGCAGAGTCACCAAAATCTTACGAAGAATTCACACCGGCGGGCCTTCCGCCGGTGTTTTGGTTTGTGGCATAGATGACATCGTAACAAACCCGCAACCATCTGGTGGCCATGGCAATTTCACGACGCGAACTGATCAAGCTTGCTTCCGCCGTTGGCGGTTTTAGCGGCCTCAAGATAATCGGCATTTCCACCGCTGCGGCCCAGGCCGGCGAATGGCAGCACGGACTGTCGCTGTTCGGCGATGTGAAGTATCCGACGGGCTTTCGCCATTTCGACTACGTGAACCCGGATGCGCCGATCGGCGGAAAAGTGCGGCTATACGGAATCGGATCGTTCGATTCGCTCAACCCGTTCACATTCAAGGGGTCGGTGGGCAGCCTGGCGCAATGGCCGTTCGATGCGCTGATGACCCGCTCCAACGACGAACCCAGCTCTGAATACGGTCTGGTGGCAGAAGCGGTAAAGCATCCCGAGGACTACTCCCAGGCAACGTTCCGGCTGCGGCCCGAGGCCAGGTTCCATGACGGATCGCCGATCACGCCGGAGGATGTCGTGTGGACGGTCGAGGCCATCAAGCAGGCCCATCCGCAGTACGCCTACTACTATCAGAACATCGCCAAGACCGAACAGACGGGCGAGCGCGAGGTGACGTTCTTCTTTTCCGAAAAGGGTAACCGTGAATTGCCGCAGATCACCGGTCAGCTGTCGGTGCTGCCGAAGGCCTGGTGGACCGCTACGGGGGCCGATGGCAAGCCACGCGACATCAAGAACTCGACGCTTGAAGCCCCGCTCGGCTCCGGCCCCTACCAGATCGCCGATGTCCAGCCCGGACGGTCGATGTCGGTCAAGAGGGTCGCTGACTACTGGGCAAAAGACCTTCCGGTGAACATCGGCCGCAACAATTTCGACGAGATTTCGGTGACCTATTTCCGCGACCAGACGGTTGCCTTCGAAGCCTTCAAGGCCGACCAGTACGACTGGCGCCGAGAGAGTTCTTCGAAGGTCTGGGCGACCGGGTACGACTTCCCCGCCGTCGAAAGAGGCGATGTGGCGCTCGAAAAGATCGAGGTCAAGAATCCGCAAGCCATGCAGGCCTATGCATTCAACAGTCGGCGCGAGAAATTCAAGGATCCGCGGGTACGCCGGGCATTCAACTTCATATTCGATTTCGAGTGGTCGAACGCCAACCTGTTCTATGGCCAGTACACCCGCACGACCAGTTACTTCGACAATTCGGAACTGGCGGCCAGCGAGCTGCCGGAGGGTATCGAGTTTGAAATTCTCAAAGGCCTGAAAAACCCGGTTCCCGAGGAGGTGTTCACAACGCCGTTTGCCAACCCGGTGAGCGACACCCAGAAGAACCGGCGCGGCAACCTGCGCCAGGCGGCCAAGCTGTTGCGCGAGGCAGGATGGCGGGCCAACGATGACCGGGTTCTGGCCGATCCGGACGGCAAACCGTTCGAGGTCGAATTCCTGCTGTACTCGCCGCTGTTCGAGCGGATTACCCTGCCCTATGTCGAGCAGCTTGAACGGCTCGGTATCAAGGCCAAGGTGCGTACGGTGGATTCAGCCCAGTATGAACGCCGGGTGCAGAACTTCGACTTCGATATCATCGCCACCGGTTGGGGACAGTCGCTGTCGCCGGGCAACGAACAACGCAACTACTGGGGCTCTGCATCAGCCGCCGTCAACGGCAGCAACAACTACGCCGGCATTGCCGATCCGGCGATCGATGAGTTGATCGACCGGGTGATCTACGCCAAGAACCGCGCCGAACTCGTGGCCGCGACCCGGGCGCTGGATCGGGTTCTGCTGGCGCACCATTTTGTCGTGCCCATGTGGCATATCCCGTACGAACGGATCGCCCACTGGAACCGGTTCGGCCGACCCGAAAAACTTCCGCTGTACAGCGTCGGCTTTCCCTCGATCTGGTGGTGGGACGCCGACAAGGCCGGCAAGGTCAAGGCGTGATGGTGCGCCGGATGTCGGCCATCGTGCTGGTCATCACCGGCCTCGCCTTCGGTCTGCACGCGGCCCAGGCCGAACCCCGGCACGGGCTGTCGGCGTTTGGCGATCTGAAATACGCCACGGATTTCGAGCATTTCGATTATGCCGACCCGGATGCGCCGAAGGGCGGGCGCATCACCACGATGGGTACGGCCGGGGTCATCACCTTCGACAGCCTCAACGGCTACGTCTTGAAGGGCGACGCGGCGCAGAAACTGGATCTGCTGTTCGACAGCCTGATGGTGCGCGCCTTCGATGAGCCGGATGCGGTCTACGGCCTGGCCGCCGCCGCCGCCGATCTGGCCGACGACGGCATGAGCGTCACCTTTGCCTTGCGGCCGCAAGCCAGGTTCTCCGACGGGTCGGCGCTGACCGCAGCGGATGTGCAGCGAAGCTTCGAGTTGCTCAAACAGGACGGCCACCCCAGCTTCAAGATCTCCTTGCGCGATGTCGTGCGTTGCGTTGCCGTCGATGCGCACACCGTGCGCTACGAGTTCAGCGGAGAGAATGTCCGCGACCTGCCGATGACAGTCGCCACGCTGCCGATCTTTTCGGCCGCCTATTACAGCAAGGAAGACTTCTCGAAGTCCTCGCTCAAACCGCCGCTCGGGTCCGGCCCCTACCTGATCAAGGACTTCAAGCAGGGCAGCTTCATCACCTACCAGCGGCGCGACGACTACTGGGCCAGTGCGCTGCCGGTCAATCGCGGCCGGTTCAATTTCGGCGAGATCAAGCTGCTGTATTTTCGCGACCGCACCGCGGAGCTGGAAGCGCTCAAGGCCGGACTGCTCGATCTGCGAGAAGAGTTCACGTCCAAGCACTGGGCAACCGAGTACGATCTCGATGCGGTAAGGGAGGGGCGTTTGATCAAGGCGACGCTGCCCGACGAGACCACGTCCGGGGCGCAGGGTTTCTTCATCAACATGCGGCGCGACAAGTTTGCCGACCCGCGCACCCGCGAGGCGCTAGGCCTGGCGTTCGATTTCGAATGGTCGAACAGCAACCTGTTCTTCGACCTCTACAAGCGTACCGGCAGTTTTTTTGAGAACTCCAACCTGAAAGCCGAAGGCGAGCCGGCGGCCGGCGAACTGGCGCTGCTGGAGCCGTACAGGGATCAAGTCCCACCCGCAGTCTTCGGTCCGGCGCAACTGCCTGCGGTCTCCGACGGCAGCGGCCAGGATAGAAAGCTCCTTCGGCGGGCCAACGAATTGCTGCGCCAGGCCGGTTGGCAGCGCCAGGGCACCAGGCTGGTAAATGCCGGCGGGAAACAACTGAGCGTCGAGTTCTTGATCTTCGCGCCCACCTTCGAGCGCATCATCGCGCCCTATGTGCGCAACCTGAAACTGCTCGGCATCGACGCCACGATCCGTCAGGTCGAAGCCGCGCAGTATCAGGAACGCATGAAGAGCTTCGACTTCGACGTCAGCACGCAACGCTACACTATGAGCGAAACGCCGGGGGTCGAACTGCGGGCGTTCTTTCATTCCAGCACCGCCGATGTCGCCGGCAGCTTCAATATGTCCGGACTGAAATCACCACCGGTCGATGCACTCATCGATCGGGCTATCCAGGCTGGTTCGCGCCAGGAGCTGGAGACCGCGGCACGCGCCCTCGACCGGACATTGCGGGCGCAGCACCTGTGGGTGCCACACTGGTACAAGGGTGCACACTCCGTCGCGCATTGGGATGTGTTCGGCAGACCGCCCATCAAGCCCCGCTTCCAGCGCGGTATCCTCGACACCTGGTGGGTCGACGCGGACAAGGCCGCAGCCATGAAGAAAGGGCCGTGACACCGCAATCGGCCTCGGCCAGCGCACTTGCCAGTGCCGCCGGGATGATGACACTGGCCTGAAAAGGAATCGAATCACCGCTCATGGGCGCCTATATTCTCAGACGATTGTTGCTGATGATCCCGACATTGCTCGGCATCATGGCGATCAGCTTCATCATCATCCAGTTCGCGCCGGGCGGTCCGGTGGAACGGGTGTTGGCGCAATTGTCCGGCACCGATGTCGGCGCAACTGCGCGGATCGGCGGCGGCACCGGCAGCGAGGTCGGCACCGGTGCCCAGACGACCGCGGCAGGCGACGGCTCCAGCTCGAAGTACCGCGGCGCGCAAGGGCTCGACCCGGAGTTCATCAAGTCGCTGGAGAAACAATTCGGCTTCGACAAGCCTGCCTACCAGCGCTTTGCCCTGATGATCGGCAATTATCTGACCTTCGACTTCGGAGAAAGTTACTTTCGCGACGTGTCAGTGCTGCAGCTGATCAAGGAAAAGCTGCCGGTGTCGATCTCGCTCGGCCTGTGGCTGACCTTCGTGTCCTATGCCATCTCGATCCCGCTCGGTGTCGCCAAGGCGGTGCGTGATGGATCGAAATTCGACATCTGGACCTCGGCGGTGATCATCGTCGGCTATGCTATCCCGAGCTTCCTGTTCGCCATCCTGCTGGTGGTGCTGTTCGCCGGCGGCTCGTTCTTCAACTGGTTCCCGCTGCGCGGTCTGGTGTCGGACAATTTCGCCGATCTGACCTGGTGGCAGAAGATCATCGACTATGCCTGGCATCTCGCCCTGCCGCTGACCGCGCTGGCGGTGTCGTCGTTCGCCACCATGACGCTGTTGACCAAGAACTCGTTTCTCGACGAGATCAAGAAGCAATACGTGATGACGGCACGGGCAAAGGGGTTGAGCGAGCGCGGGGTGCTGTACGGTCATGTGTTCCGCAATGCCATGCTGATCGTCGTCGCCGGATTTCCCGGCGCCTTCATCGGCGCGTTCTTTGCCGGCTCGCTGCTGATCGAGACGATCTTTTCGCTCGATGGCCTCGGGTTGCTTGGCTATGAGTCGGCCATCAACCGCGACTATCCCGTGGTGTTTGCGACGCTCTACATCTTCTCCCTGCTCGGGCTGGTGACCAACCTAGTCAGCGATCTGGTCTATACCTGGATCGATCCGCGGATCGACTTCGAAGCGCGGGACCTGTAGATGGCAGTGGCGGCGCAAACCACAGACACGGCAGTGCCGGAACGGGCCTGGCTGTCCGGCCTCAACGCCCGGCGCTGGGCGCTGTTCAAGGCCAACCGGCGGGGATACTGGTCGCTGTGGATATTCCTGGTGCTGTTCGGTGCCAGTCTGTTTGCCGAACTGATCGCCAACGACCGGCCGATCATCGCCTCCTACAAGGGCGAAATTCTGCTGCCGATGTTCAACGACTATCCAGAGGAAAAATTCGGCGGCTTCCTGGCAACGACCGATTTTCGCGATCCGTTCATTCAGGAGGAAGTCGCCGCGAATGGCTGGCTGATCTGGCCGCCGATTCGATACGGCTACCGAACGGTCAACAACGAGCTTCCCAAGCCGGCACCATCGCCGCCGGCCTGGCAACTCTCGCAGGAAGAAATCTGCGCGCGCTATTCCACCGCGCGAGAGCCCGGTGCCGACGGCAAGATCGACCCGATGAACGGATTGCAGGACCCCAACTGCATCTTCGGCAACATGAACTGGCTCGGCACCGACGATCAGGGTCGCGATGTCATCGCCCGACTGATCTACGGATTTCGCATCTCGGTTATCTTCGGGCTGATCCTCACGGTGCTGTCGTCCATCGTCGGCGTGGCGGCCGGGGCGACCCAGGGCTACTTCGGCGGCTGGACCGACCTGCTGTTTCAGAGGTTCATGGAAATCTGGACGTCGATCCCGACCCTTTATCTGCTGATCATCCTGGCTGCCTTCATCACGCCGTCGTTCTGGCTGCTGCTCGGCATCCTGCTGCTGTTCTCGTGGACGGCGCTGGTTGGCGTGGTGCGGGCCGAGTTCCTGCGCGGACGCAATTTCGAGTACGTCCGGGCGGCGCGGGCGCTGGGCCTGTCGGACCGCAAGATCATGTTCAAGCACCTGCTGCCCAACGCCATGGTGGCCACCATCACGTTCATGCCGTTCATCGTGTCCGGCTCGGTGACCACGCTGACCGCCCTCGACTTCCTCGGTTTCGGGCTGCCACCGGGTTCGCCGTCGCTGGGTGAATTGCTGGCCCAGGGCAAGGCCAACCTGCAGGCGCCGTGGCTCGG
>JAHEJE010000045.1 GCA_024639035.1 Alphaproteobacteria bacterium | reverse complement strand
AGAGGTAGTGGGTTTCGCCATTGATCCGCACGAATACCTCGTCCAGATGCCACTTCCATTGCGGCATGCGCTGCATTGTAGCTCCTCGCCGCCTTCTGATTTCTGATGCAAATATCGGCCCAAACCGGTTCCACCAGGCACGTACAGTTTCGTAGCTGATGTCGATACCGCGTTCGTGCAGCAGGTCCTCGACTTGGCGCAGCGACAGCGGATAGCGAATGTGCATCATGACAGCCAGTCGGATGATTTCGCGCGACGTCTTGAACTAGCGGAAAGGGTTTTTCACCCAAAGACGCTACGAGCCTCGCCGTTTCAGCTCAAGTGGGTTTGCTCTGACACTGCCCTGCTGCGGCTTGAGCAGGAGTTGAATGCCAAATTCGTTCGATTGCCGCTCAAAACGTGACAATGCCGGTTCAGCTTTTCGCAATCTCGCAGCGTGTCGAGGACCGGGTCAGTTGCTCGAGGATTGGTTCAGGCGGCGCGGTATCGGTTACCAGCAGGTCGAATTCGCCGAAACCGCACACCTTTATCAGGGCAGTGCGGGAAAACTTCGTGTGGTCGGTGATCACGGTGCGCTGCTGGCCGCAGCTGAGTACGGTGCGGGCGAACTCGGCCTCGGCGAGGTGATGGTCCATCAGCCCGGTCACCGCATCGACAGCACCGATCGAGATGATGGAATGGCGAACCGAGAAGCTGGCAACGAACTCGATCGCCGAACGCCCGAATGCAGCGCCGTTGTCGCCATGCAACTCGCCGCCGGCCATGTAGACCTTGTTGCCGTTCACGGTGGCCAGCGTACGGGCTATGTCGGAAGAATTGGTGACGATGGTCAGATCACGCTTGCGCAGCAGTTCTCGCGCCAGCAGGCTGGTCGTCGTTCCGGTGTCCAGCATCACGCTGTCGCCGTCGGAAATCATCGCTGCCGCATGGCGGGCGATTGTGACCTTCTCCCTGGCGTTGTCGCGCATGCGGCGCTCGAACGGCGCCTCGGTTCCGGTAAACGACGGGCTCACCGCGCCATGGTGCTTAATCAGCGTGCCGGTTTCGACAAGCGGCCTGATATCACGCCGGATGGTTTCCAGCGACACCCCTATGTCGCGCGCCAAATCACCAATACGCACGGTGCCGGCAGTCCGGGCGGCTTCGACAATGTCCGACTGCCGTTTTGTGAGTTTCGTGTTTGTATGATCAAGCATTGTGATATTCTAACCGGAAAAACACAAAAATCTAGCCAAACTCACTTTAAAAACCACACAAACGGGCATGACACCACATAAAACCAACAATTCCCTTGACTCATCCAGAGCCATCCCTGCACATTTCTTCCCAGGGCACCGCACACCGGCGGAACAAGAAAATTGCCCGACAAGTGGAGGACGTCACCAATGCTAAAATTTACCTTTTTGCGATCCCTGGCGGTCGCCGCCCTGGCTGCCGCGGGGCTGGCGCTGGCGCCGCTGCCCGCTTCAGCCGAGGTTGAATCCAAGGATCCCATCAAGCTCACCCTGCATGACTGGACCGGCCAGCTCATCACCACCCGCATCATGGGTGAGGTGCTGAAACAGGCTGGCTACAATGTCGAGTATGTCCAGGCGGACTACATCGCTCAGTTTGCCGGCCTTGAGTCTGGCGATCTGCATATCGCCATGGAAATGTGGGAGACCACCGGCAAGGACGCCATGGAAGCCTCGCTGCAGACTGGCAAGACGGTCGATCTTGGCGAGACCGGTATGGATGCCAAGGAGGAGTGGTGGTACCCGACATACATGAAGGAAAAATGCCCTGGTCTTCCGAACTGGGAAGCCCTCAAGGATGAAAAATGCGCAGAGGCATTCTCAACCGCTGAAACAGCACCGAAGGGCCGCTACCTTGGTGGTCCGGTAACCTGGGGCGGCTTCGACGATGAGCGTGTCGAGGCTCTAGATCTGCCATTCGAAGTGATCCACGCGGGCACCGATGCCGCGCTGTTTGCAGAGCTGGAATCTGCCTACCAGCGCAAGGCGCCAATTATGCTGTGGGTTTATGCGCCGCACTGGGCTGTCGCCAAGTATGAGGGCGAGTGGGTCGAGTTCCCCGAATACACCGATGCCTGCTACAAGGACCCGGCATGGGGCGGCAATCCGGACATGGCCTATGACTGCGGCAAGCCGTTCGGCTGGATCAAGAAGGTCGGCTGGAAGGGCGGCGAGGACAAGTGGCCCGGTGCCTACAAGGCGATCCGCAATTTCACCATCAAGAACGATGAGATGAGCCAGCTGATCGTGAATGTCGACCTGGACGGGCAGAAGCTGGAAGATGTCGTGGCTGCGTGGGTTAAGGCCAACGCAGACCGCTGGAAGGCCTGGTTGAACTGAGCCGCTGGATATCGTGCAAGAATTGGCGGGGGACCGTACGAGGGTTCCCCGTTACCAGGAACGATACACCGCGGCAGTAGGTGTTTCCTTGATTGATCATTCAGCTTGAGCGGCGACGGCCAAATGCCAGGTGAAGCTTCTTCCAACGTCAAACTTCAGTGCCGCGCGGTCTGGAAACTGTTTGGCGCCGGCGCTGCCGCGGCACTTGCGACGGCAGGCGGCAAACTCTCCGGCGAAGCGCTCGCCGAGGCCGGACTGATCGGTGCGGTGCGCGATGCAAATCTCGAAGTTCGTGACGGCGAGATATTCGTCATCATGGGATTGTCCGGCTCCGGCAAATCGACGCTGGTGCGTTGCATGTCCCGGCTTGTCGAGCCAACGTCGGGAGAAATCTTCTTCAACGGTGAGAACCTGCTGTCGGCACCGCCGGCCCGGATGATCGAAATCCGCCGCCACCAGATGGGCATGGTGTTCCAGCACTTTGCCCTGCTGCCGCATCTGTCGGTTCTGGGCAATGTCGCGTTTCCACTTGAAGTACAGGGGGTCGGCAGGCAGGCGCGCGAGGACAGAGCCAGGAAGATGGTCGAACTTGTCGGGCTGGAGGGTCGCGAAGAGTTCTTTCCAAGTGAACTCTCGGGCGGCCAGCAGCAGCGTGTCGGTATTGCCCGCTCACTGTCCGTCGAGCCGGAAATCTGGTTCTTGGATGAGCCGTTCTCCGCACTTGACCCGCTGATCCGTCGTGAGATGCAGGATGAGTTCATCCGTCTGCAGAACGTGTTGAAAAAGACGATCGTTTTCATCACCCATGATTTTGACGAGGCCATTCGGCTGGCCGACCGCATCGCGATCATGAAGGACGGCATGATCGTCCAGGTCGGAACCCCTGAAGAACTGGTCACCGCGCCGGCCGACGACTACGTCGCCGAATTCACCCAAAATGTCATCAAGGCCAAGGTCATCCGGGTTGCATCTCTGATGAAACCAATGCCGAAACGCGCGCCCACCGGCGGCTATCTCAGTGACATCGGTATGACGTCGGCAATCGCCGATGTCGCACCGCTGTTCCAGTCGGCAAACTCAGTGCTGCGGGTCGTGGATGACGCCGGACAGCCGGTGGGTTGCCTCAAGCGCGAAGATGTCGTGCAGATCATGATGCAGGCGTAGCCGCAATGTCCGTCAGTTCACCATCATTGCCCAAACCCGAAGGCAAACGGCGGGCGGGGCCGCGCTGGACACACTGGCACGCCATCTGGGTGGCAGCGGTGCTGGCGTTTGTGCTGTTGTGGCTGTTCGGCAAACCGTTCGCCGGATGGGCGTTCAAATATCCCCGTGGCGAACAGCTGCCGTTTCGCAGATTGATTGGCGAGTTCATGAAATGGCTTGTGGACGAGGCGAGTTTTGGCCTGTTCTCTTTCACCGAACTCACCCGCTTCATAGCTGCTGTCATCGACTTTCCTTACAGGATCGCTTTGAGCCTTCTGTCCACCGGGTTCCTTCAGGGCCAAGGGTCTGATGCCGTCCAGATTCTTCCGCCGGTTTCGTGGATCGCTGTGATCGCCATGTTTACAATGCTGGGCTTTTACGCCGGCGGCAGGCGGCTGGCGCTCGTTGTTGGCTTGTGTTTCGGCTTCCTGGCTTTGTTCGGCCAATGGAACAATGCCATGATTACACTGGCGTCCATCCTCATAGCCGTTCCTCTCGGGGTCGTCGGCGGCCTTGTTCTCGGCATCGCTGGTTACCGCTGGCCGATGTTTGCTGTCTTTCTCAAACCTGTCCTCGACCTCATGCAAACTGTGCCGGTGTTCGCCTATCTGGTCCCGATCCTGTTCCTGTTCGGCTTCGGACCGACCGCTGCCGTCGTTGCGACAATCATCTATGCGCTGCCGCCGATGACGCGGATCTCGATGCTGGCCTTGGGTCAGGTACCCGGCGAAGTTCACGATCTTGGCCGCATGGTTGGTTGCACCAGCCGCCAGATGACCTGGCGCGTGTTGGTGCCGTCCGCAATGCATGGTCTGATGGTCGGGGTCAATCAGGTCATCATGCTGGCGCTCAACATGGTGATCATTGCCTCGATGATCGGCGCCGGCGGCCTCGGCTTTGAAGTGCTCGCTGCGCTGCGGCGGTTGGACATCGGCAAGGGGCTGGAGGCCGGGCTTGCCATCGTGGCCCTGGCGATCGCACTGGATCGGCTGTCGCAGGCCCTCGCGCGCCGGGCGCAAAAGCATGAGCACAAAACTGCCGCCAACGCTGGTTTCGTTGCCCGAAACCCGTATACGAGTGCTTCAGTGGCGCTGATCGTGTTCACCGGGATCGTCGGCCTGGCGATCCCGGCACTGCAGACTTATCCGGAAGCCTGGCAGGTTTCCACCGGCACCTTCTGGGGCGAGGTTGTGCGCTGGATCAATGTCAACTTCTTCGACCAGCTCGAGGCGGTCAAGAACGCGTTGCTGCTGAACGTCATGATACCGTTCAAGCGCTTCCTGCTCGGGCTTCCTTGGCTCGGCGTCACCGGGCTTTTGTTGCTCACCGGGTACTCCCTTGGCGGTCTGCGGCTGGGTCTTCTTGTTGCCACGCTGGCATATCTGATCGCCGCAACGGGCCAGTGGGAAAAGGCCATGATCACCGTCTACCTGTGCGGCATCTCGGTGATCCTGGCCTGCATTCTCGGATTCCCGATTGCCATACTCACGGCCGAGCGCGCCAGGCTGTGGAATTGGGTGCAGGTCATCATCGACACTCTGCAGACGCTGCCATCCTTCGTCTATCTGATGCCGGCCGTCATGCTGTTCCGGGTCGGTGACTTCACCGCGACCATCGCCGTCGTCGCCTATGCCGTTGCGCCGGCCATCCGCTACACCGCTCACGGGCTGCGCCATGTCGATCCCCAGTTGATCGAAGCCGGGACCGCAGCGGGCTGCACACCATGGCAGCTGCTGACCAAGATCAAGCTGAAGCTGGCCCTGCCGGAGATCATCCTCGGCATCAACCAGACCATCATGCTGGCGTTGTCGATGCTGGTGATCACCGCACTGGTCGGCACCCGCGACCTCGGCCAGGAGGTTTACATCGCCCTCACCAAGGCAGACACCGGTCGCGGTCTGGTTGCCGGCATCTCCGTGGCATTTATCGCAATCATTGCCGATCGCCTGATTTCAGCCGGGGCCGATCGTCTGCGAGCCCGCCTCGGCCTCAAGCACTAGAAGGGAGCGTTGGATGTCGGATGTAAGCGCGCGAATTGAGGCACTTGAGTACTGGACTTCACCCGTCACCTGGGAACCGCTGAAGGGGGGGCTTTCGAACGAAAGCTTCACCGTCACCCACGCCGGTGAAAGGTTTGTCGTGCGTTTCGGCAGAGACTTCCCGTTTCATCACGTATTTCGCGACCGTGAGATCATGGCCACCCGGGCAGCCCATGCAGCCGGTTTTGCACCGGAACTGGTCTATGCCGAGCCCGGCGTGATGATCTCTAGGTTCATCGCCGCCAAGACCTACGAAGCTTCTGATGTAAGAGCGAATATCGCGCGCATCGCCGACACAGTGGCCCGCTTTCACAACAGCATGCCGGTGCATGTAAGCGGCCCGGGTTTCATCTTTTGGGTTTTCCACGTCATCCGTGACTATGCCCACACGCTAAGGCAGGGCGGCAGCCGCATGATCGAGCACCTGCCAGGCTTTCTGGACCTCTCGGCTGAAATGGAAGCCGCCCAAATTCCCTTGCCGATCGTCTATGGCCATCACGACCTGTTGCCCGCCAACTTCATGGATGACGGTGACAAGTTGTGGCTGATCGACTTCGAGTATGCAGGCTTTTCCACGCCCATGTTCGACCTCGCCGGAGTTGCATCCAACGCCGAGTTTGACGCCGCCCAGGCAGACGAACTGTTGACTGTCTATTTCGGAAAGGCGCCGGACAATGCGCTGCGCCAGAGCCACGCCGCAATGCAATGTGCTTCGCTTTTGCGCGAAGCCATGTGGAGCATGGTCTCCGAGCTGCATCTCGAGACCCCTGGCGTCGACTATGAAGCCTACACCCAGGAAAATCTGGACCGTCTGGACGCTGCTCTTGATGCCTACCGTTCGACTTACGGAAAGGGTTGAGGAATGAACCTTCCTGAACGTGCCGAAATCGTCGTCATAGGTGGTGGAATCATCGGATGCTCCACCGCCTACCACCTTGCCCGAGACCACAAGGCCGAGGTTGTCCTGCTGGAACAGGGACAGCTAACCGGAGGATCGACCTGGCACGCCGCAGGCCTGGTGGGTCAATTGCGCTCATCGGCTTCGATCACCCAGGTACTGAAATATTCTGTGGACCTTTATTCCCGTTTGGCGAGTGAGACCGGCCTCGAAACTGGCTGGAAGATGACTGGCTGTCTGCGCCTTGCCTGTAACGAAGATCGCTGGATCGAGTACAAGCGTCTGGCAACGACCGCCGGCAGCTTCGGTCTGGACATGCATTTGCTGTCGCCGTCTGAAGTCAAGGCCATGTGGCCCCTCATGGACGTCAGCGACCTTGTCGGCGCCTCTTTCCTGCCAACGGACGGCCAGGCCAGCCCGTCGGACATTACCCAGTCGCTGGCCAAAGGTGCACGCATGCACGGTGCGCGCTTGTTTGAAGGCGTGCAGGTGACCGGTTTCGAACTCGAGAATGGCCGCATCACAGCGGTTGAAACCAGCAATGGCAGGATTGGTTGTGAAAAGGTCGTCAATTGTGCAGGCCAGTGGGCGCGCCAGGTCGGGACGATGGCTGGGATCAATGTTCCGCTCCAGCCGGTCAAGCATCAGTACATCATAACCGAGACGATCGATGGCCTCACGCCGGAGACCGCGACGGTGCGCGATCCTGACCGGTTCACCTATTTCAAGGAGGAAGTCGGCGGCCTGGTCATGGGCGGATATGAACAGAACCCAATTGCCTGGACGACCGGCGATGTGCCGAACGAGTTCTCGTTCCAGCTCTTCGAGGACGACTGGGATCACTTTGAGCAGCACCTGGAACAGGCGATCGCCCGTATCCCGGCCCTCGAGGAGACCGGCGTCAAACAGATGATCAATGGACCGGAGAGTTTCACGCCCGACGGCAACTTCATCCTTGGGTCCGCTCCTGAATGCGCCAACATGTATGTCGGCGCCGGCTTCAACGCTTTCGGCATAGCCTCCGGCGGTGGAGCCGGATGGGTGCTCGCGCAATGGGTGACTGACGGCGAAGCACCGATGGATTTGTGGGTGGTGGACATCCGCCGGTTTACCGATATGTACAGGGATCGCGACTGGGTCTGCGATCGAACCCTTGAGGCTTACGGCAAGCACTACACGATCGGTTTTCCGCACGAGGAATACCTGAGCGGCCGACCACGAATTGTTTCACCGCTTTATGACCGATTGAAAGCGCACCGGGCTGTATTCGGCTCCAAGCTTGGCTGGGAGCGTCCCAACTGGTTTGCCCGGGAGGGCGATGATGTGCGCGACATCCACTCGATGGGCCGGCAAAACTGGTTCGATACAGTGGGCCAAGAGCATCGATTGGTGCGCGAAGCGGCAGGGATTTTCGACCAGTCGTCGTTTGCAAAATTCGAGGTTGCAGGCAAAGATGCCGAACAGGCGCTGCAATGGATCTGCGCCAACAATGTCGGCAAACCGGCCGGGCGGCTCACCTATAGCCAACTGCTCAATACACGCGGTGGCATCGAGTGCGACCTGACTGTTGCACGGCTGGCCGACGATCATTTCTATGTTGTCACCGGCACCGGTTTCCGTGTGCACGACAGTGCCTGGATTCGCGATCATATTCCGAGCGGGCTGAACGTGAGCCTGACCGACGTGACTGAGCAATATGGTACACTATCGCTGATGGGGCCAAGGGCCCGTGACATCCTGCAGGCTGTCACCACCGACGATTGCTCAAACTCAGCTTTTCCATTTGCGCACGTGCGAGAGATCTCCATTGGTGGTCACCCAGTACGTGCCTTGCGTGTGACTTATGTCGGCGAACTTGGCTGGGAACTGCATGTACCACTTGGGGCTACGGGTGAAGTCTTTGACGCGCTGATGGCGGCAGGCCGCGACCATGGCGTAGCACCAGTCGGTTACCGAGCCCTGGAATCCTTGCGTCTGGAGAAGGGTTATCGCGCCTGGAGTTCCGACATCACGCCGAATGACAGTCCATTCGAAGCTGGTCTTGGCTGGGCGGTGAAGCTCAAGTCGGATGTCCCGTTCCTCGGCCGCGCCGCGGCGGAAAAGGCGGCCAACTCGATTGCCAGGAAGTCACTTGCCTGTTTCACCGTCGATGATCCCGATGCCGTCCTTCTTGGTCGCGAGACGATCCTGAGGAATGGCGAGTTTGCAGGCTATCTGACAAGTGGCGGTTACGGTTACACGCTCGGCAAGTCCATCGGGCTTGGCTATGTCCGCAATCCTGAAGGCGTAAACGACGACTATCTGCAATCCGGCTCATACGAGCTTGTTGTTGCCAAGCGGGCTATTCCGGCAAAGATACATCTGGCTCCACTCTATGATCCTGAAGGCGAGCGGGTACGGGCATGACACCACTTTCTGCGGACCGCCAGGCGAGAATCGTCATCATCGGCGGCGGTGCCATCGGGACATCGGTGGCCTATCATCTGGCACGCGCCGGCGAAGCGGACGTGTTGCTGCTGGAAAAATCCCAGATCACCAACGGCTGCACCTGGCACGCGGCCGGCTTGGTTGGCCAGTTGAGAGGCAAGCGCAACCTCACCCGGTTGATGCAGAACTCGGTTTCGGTGTTCGACCGGCTGGAAGCGGAGGCGGGCGCCCAGATTGACTGGAGGAAGGTCGGCTCGCTCAGGCTTGCGGCCAGCCCAGAGCGCTGGAGTGAGATCAGGCGTTCCATGAGCCAGGCAAAGAGCTTTGGCGTCGAGTGCGAGGCATTGTCGGCTGAAGAGGCAAAGCGGCTGTTCCCTTATATCGACATCCAGGGTGTTGAAGGAGCCGCTTTCATACCGGACGACGGATACATCGATCCCTATGCCCTGACCCAGGCTTATGCCAAGGCGGCCCGCGCAGCGGGAGCCGTAATAGAAGAAGGCGTAACGGTAACTGGCATCTGTGTGGACGGGCGGCGGGCTACAGCCGTTGTGACCGACCATGGGAATATTGCCTGTGAAATTGTGGTCAATTGCGCCGGCCTGTGGGCAAAGCGCGTCGGCGAAATGGCGGGCGTGCCGCTCGCCGCCGGCGTCGTGGAGCACCAGTACTTCCTGACCGAGAAGACACTCGATTTCGACAAGTCGCTGACGACGCTGCGAGACCCCGACAAGAACTTCTATCTCAAGCCAGACACCGGTGCCTTTGCCATAGGCGGTTGGGAAGAGGGCACCAGGGCTTGCTGGCGCGCCAGGCCACCGCTGGAATTCGGCAGGGAACTGTTTGCGCCAAGCATGGATCGACTTGAACTCTTCGCGTTGCCGGCAACGGAAAGGTTGCCGGTGCTCAATGAGGTCGGAATCCAGACGGTCATCAATGGTCCCATTCCGGTCTCGGCCGATGGCGAGCCCATCATGGGGCTTGCTCCGGAGCTGGACAACTTCTTCGTTGCTTGCGGGTTCACTGCAGGCATCGCCGCATCGGGAGGAGCCGGCCAGGCCATGGCCAACTGGATACTCCAGGGCGACCCCGGTATGGACCTTTGGGCCTTCGATGCGCGCCGCTTTGGCAAACTGCATTCACAGTCGCGCTACCTGGATGCACGGGCGATCGAGGCCTACGCCGCGTACTACAAGATCCACTGGCCAGGCGAAGAGGCAACCGCGGGCAGGGGCCTGAGGCGGTCACCGCTCTATGACCGATTGCAGGCGGCCGGTGCGGTTTTTGGATCAAAATTTGGCTGGGAAAGACCCAACTGGTTTGCACCGCCGGGCACCGAGCCTGTCGACGTTTCGAGCTTCGAGGGCAAGCCGAACTGGTTCACGGCAGTCGGTGCAGAATGCGATGCCATTCGCAACCGGGTCGCCCTGATCGACCAGGCGTCGTTCTCGAAGTTTGAAGTGACCGGGCCTGGCGCACACGCCGCTCTCGACCGGATCGCTGCAAACCGCGTTCCGGACAAACCCGGCCGCGCCGTGTATACCCAACTGTGCAATGAGCACGGCGGCATCGAAGCCGACCTTACCATCGTCCATATCCGTCAAGACTACTTTGTGATCGTAACCGGCTCGGGTTTCGCCGTGCGCGACCGGAACTGGATCGAGCGCAGCCTACCAGGCGATAGCTCGATTCGGCTTCGCGATGTGACTACGCAGTGGACGACCCTCAACCTTTGCGGACCGAAGGCGCGTGACGTCCTGCAGTCGGTTACCGACGACGATGTCGGCAACGCCGCGTTGCCGTTCCTGTCGGCTGCAGAGATCGAGGTCGGCAACGCCCGGGTCCTAGCTGTGCGCATCGGCTATGTCGGCGAACTCGGCTGGGAACTCTATATTCCGCAGGAATTTGCCGGTCACGTCTATGAAACCTTGTGGCAGGCGGGTACCGGGCACGGCATCGCCAACGCCGGATATAGGGCACTCGAAGCCTGTCGTCTGGAAAAGGGTTACCTGTATTGGTCGAGCGACATCGGTCCGGAGGTCAATCCGTACGAGGCCGGCCTAGGCTTTTGCGTGGCGTTAGACAAACCTGACTTCATTGGCCGCCAGGCATTGCAGCGGATCAGCAAGGCAAACCGCCAACGCCGGCTGGTGACGTTCTCGATGAACGATTTTGCGCCGCTGCATGGCGGTGAACCGGTGACGCGAAACGGAAAGCTTCTGGGTTATGTTTCGAGCGCCGGCTACGGTTATGCTGTCGGACACACAATTGCATTCGCACTCCTGCCGGCAGACTGCGAACCGACTGGTCAATATGAGGTCGAAGCCTTTGGCAAGACTTACGCAGCCACGATGACGCCGCGCTGCCTCTATGATCCACGCATGGAACGGCTGAAAGCCTAGCAAGGAGCAATCACGATGACGGATGACTCGATCGAACAGGCACGTGCAACCCTGGCAGGTCTTCCGGCACTGAGTGACATTGATCCAGCCACGGCTCGGATCGAGCGGCTTGGCGGCCTTACCAACCTGGTGTTCCGTGTGTCAAACAAGAATGCTTCCTGGTGCCTGCGTCTTCCCGGCATAGGTACCGAAGAGTACATAAACCGAGCGGATGAAGCCCAGGCGGCACGCGAGGCGGCGCGAGCTGGCGTGAGCCCTGAAGTCATTCATGCAGATGCCGAAAGCGGCATCATTGTGGCCAGGTTCATTGACGGTGCCGCCACCATGACACCTGACCTTTTCAGGACGACTGCCGGTTCCCCTGCGCGGGCAGGTGCAGCGTTCAAGATGCTGCACAGCTCAGACGCAAGGTTCAACTTCCGGTTCGAACTTTTTTCGATGATCGACGAATATCTTGGGCTTCTAGCCGGCAAGACTGTGGACTTGCCGGACGGATACCATGATGTGCTGACTGAAGCAGAGAACGTGCGGCGCGCCCTTGAGGCGCATCCGCTGCCCAGTGCCGCGTGCCACTGCGATCCCCTGTGCGAGAACTTCCTCGACACCGGCGAACGCATGTGGATCGTCGACTGGGAATACTCGGGCATGAACGATCCAATGTGGGACCTCGGCGATCTGTCTGTCGAGGCAGAATTTGACGAGGCCCAGGACGAAGAGATGGTCCGGACCTATTTCGGCGGCGAGCCGCGCCCTGATGAACGTGGCCGCATTATCATCTACAAGGCAATGTGCGACCTTCTTTGGACCTTGTGGGGTCTCATTCAGCACGCCAACAACAACCCTGCGGAAGATTTCTGGGTCTACTCCACGGGCCGTTTCGATCGTTGTAAGAAATTGATGGCAACGCCTGATTTCCGCTGGCATGTGAATTCAGTAGGTAAGGGGCCGAATGGCGGTTGAATTCCAAATGGCCGCATGGGTGGTGTCGAAACACCGCAAAGCTGCCGCATAGTA